>JALTNO010000196.1:3954-16682 GCA_027000645.1 Paracoccaceae bacterium
GGGTTGCGGTCGCGTCATCCCTGACCCGGCGCAGTCGGCCTTCCAGCCCTCGGCCCTTGCGGCCTCTGTCGTGGCCCGGCCCACGCAGAAACAGGGGATATCCCGGCGCCGGGTCAGGGATGACGCGACCGCAACCCCGTTGCCCGAGGTGAAGATGATCCCCCGCGCCCGGCCGGGATCGAGCGTTCCGGTCACGGGCGCGACCCCGATCAGCGGAGAGGTGACGATACGCAGCCCCGTGCGCAGTTCCTCGGGCAGGTGCTGGACGAAGCGCCTTGACGCATCCTCTGCGCGGGTCATCAACAGCGTCACCATTCCTTGCGCCTCGGGATTGTTTGCCGGGGTCCGGGGTGATACCCCCCTGCGGCAACATATGCAACCTGCGGACGCCATGACGCAAAGGCTGACCATACTCGGGCTGGAAAGCAGCTGTGACGACACCGCCGCTGCGGTCGTGCGCCTGCGAGAGGATGCGCGCGGCGAAATCCTGTCCTCGGTGGTGTTCGGCCAGAGCGATCTGCACGCGGCCTTCGGCGGCGTGGTGCCCGAGATCGCCGCGCGGGCGCATGCGGAAAAGCTGGACCTGTGCGTGAAGGAGGCGCTGGAGCGCGCCGGCGTGCGGCTTGCCGATCTCGACGCCATCGCGGTGACCGCAGGGCCCGGGCTGATCGGCGGCGTGATGGCGGGGGTGATGTGCGCCAAGGGGCTGGCCGCCGCGACGGGGTTGCCGCTGATCGGGGTCAATCACCTGGCCGGGCACGCGCTGACCCCGCGGCTGACGGACGGGGTGGACTATCCCTACCTGATGCTGCTCGTCTCGGGCGGGCATTGCCAGTATCTGATCGTCCACGGCCCGCAGGATTTCACCCGCCTTGGCGGCACCATCGACGACGCCCCGGGCGAGGCCTTCGACAAGGTGGCCCGCCTGCTCGGCCTGCCGCAACCCGGAGGCCCCGCGGTCGAGGCAGAGGCCGCGAAGGGCGATCCGTCCCGGTTCCGTTTCCCCCGCCCGCTTCTGGACCGGGACGACTGCAACCTGTCATTCTCGGGGCTGAAAACCGCCGTGCTTCGCGAACGTGATCGGATCGTTGCCGAAAAGGGCGGGTTGACCCGGGCCGATCGGGCCGATCTGTGCGCGGGTTTCCAGCAGGCGGTGGTGGAGGTGCTGGCGGAAAAGACCCGCCGGGCGCTGCGCCTCTACCTGGAGCAGGAGCCGCGCCGGCCGCTGATCGCGGTGGCCGGGGGGGTGTCGGCCAACCGCGCGATCCGCGCCGCGCTGAAGGCCGTCTGCGACGAGGCCGGTGTTGCATTCTCGGCGCCACCGCTGGCGCTGTGCACCGACAACGCGGCAATGATCGCCTGGGCCGGGATCGAGCTCTACCGCGCCGGCCTGCGTGACGGGATGGACCTGGCCGCGCGGCCGCGCTGGCCTCTGGACCGCAAGGCCGCGGCGCTGATCGGGGGCGGCAGAAAAGGGGCCAAGGCATGAGCGTGGCAGTCCTCGGCGCCGGAGCCTTCGGCACGGCACTGGCGATCTCGCTGGCCGGAAAGGGCGCGGTGACACTGTGGGCGCGGGCGCCCGAGCACGCGCGCGACATGCGCCGCTGCCGCGAGAATGTAACCCGCCTGCCGGGGGTGGCCCTGCCCGACGCGGTGACGGTGACGGCCGACATGGCGGCGGCGGCCGCACATGAAATCCTACTGCTGGCGGTGCCCATGCAGCAGTTGCGCGGCGTGCTGGGTGCGTATCGCGCGGCGCTGGCGGGCAGAACCCTCGTCGCCTGCTGCAAGGGGATCGAGCTGCACAGCGGCCGCGGCCCGGTCGCGGTCATTGCCGACACCCTGCCGACGGCGCGCCCGGCGCTGCTGACCGGTCCCAGTTTTGCCCGCGACATCGCTCGCGGCCTGCCCACCGCTCTGACGCTGGCCTGTGCCGACGCGGCACTGGGCGAGCGGCTGCAACGGGCGCTGACCACCGCCAATCTCAGGCTCTATCGCACCACCGACACGGTGGGGGCCGAACTGGGCGGGGCGCTGAAGAACGTGATCGCCATTGCCTGCGGCGCGGTGATCGGCGCCGGGCTTGGCGACAGCGCGCGGGCGGCGCTGATGACCCGCGGCTATGCCGAGATGCAGCGCATGGCATTGCGGCTGGGCGCGAAACCCGAAACCCTGGCCGGGCTGTCGGGCTTCGGCGACCTGGCGCTGACCTGCACCTCGGAACAGTCGCGCAACTACCGGCTCGGGCTGTCGCTGGGGCGGGGGGAGGCATTCGATTCCTCCCTCACCGTCGAAGGCGCCGCGACCGCGCGCGCGGTCGCGGAAAAGGCCGGCGCCATGGGGCTCGAGATGCCGATTACCGCTTGCGTCACCGGTCTTCTCGACCGCACCCTCACGCTGGATGATGCCATGGCCCGGCTGCTGGCCCGGCCGCTGAAGGAGGAATGACATGCTGATCGCCCTGATCGCCCGTGACCGTCCCGGCGCGTTGCAGACCCGGCTGGACAACCGCGAAGCACATCTTGCCTATATCGAGGAAACCGGCGTGGTGGCGCAGGCCGGCCCGTTCCTGGACGAACAGGGCCGGATGTGCGGTTCGCTCGTGATCCTCGATGTGGACGACATGCAGGCCGCCCGGCGCTGGGCCGACAACGACCCCTACGCCCGGGCCGGCCTGTTCGAATCGGTCGAACTCATCCGGTGGAAGAAGGTGATCGGCTGATGGCGTACTGGCTGTTCAAGTCCGAACCCTCCACCTGGAGCTGGCAGGACCAGCTTGCCAGGGCCCCCGAATGCGAGGAATGGGATGGCGTGCGCAACTACCAGGCCCGCAACTTCATGCGCCAGATGAAGGTGGGCGAGCGCGGCTTCTTCTACCACTCCATGAAGGAAAAGGCGATCGTAGGCATCGTCGAGATCTGCGCCGAGGCCCACCCCGACAGCACCACCGACGATCCGCGCTGGGAATGCGTGGACGTGCGCGCCCTGCGCCCCTTCACCCGTCCGGTGACGCTGGATGAAATCAAGGCCGATCTCCGCCTTGCCAACATGGTGCTGGTCAGGAATTCGCGCCTTTCGGTGCAGCCGGTAACCGACCGGGAATGGCGCATCATCTGCGAGATGGGCGACACCGAACCCGACTGAACCGGCCTCCTTCCGACAGGGAAATACCGGCACGGAAAAGCGGGAAGGTCCCGGCCTGGCCGGAACCTTCCCCTCACCCCGCGTGCATCTCCACCACCACACACGCGTTCAGAAAACCAAAGGTCCCAGCCGTCCTGGCCGCAATGCCAACCTATCCGACCCGCACCGGATCCCGCAAACCCAAAGCCCGAAAAAGTCGCCTAAAATCCGGCACGCCCTTCCCTTCGGCCTCCGCCTCCGGTTCAGCCTGCCCGAAGATAATGCGCAACATCGCGGGTCACGCCCCGCTCTGCCCGCCCCGACCGGCGGATCAGCCAGCCCGCGCCCATCAGGTCAGGAATGCCCACCAGTGCGCGCCCGATATTGCTGTATTTCGACCGCCCGCCCTCGCGCGGGCGATGGGTTACGTCCACGGTGCACACGTCCCAGCCCTCGCGCAGGACCATCGCCGGCATGAAACGGTGAATGTGATCGAAAAACGGCAGATCCAGATAGACCTCGCGCCGAAACGCCTTCAACCCGCAGCCTGAATCACGCACGCCGTCCTTCAGCACCGCCGAGCGCAGCCAGTTGGCAAAACCCGATGCCCAGCGCCGCGCCAGCGTGTCCTTGCGCCCGGCGCGCTGACCCTGCACCAGACCCAGCCGCTCGGCCCTTGCCGATGCAAAAGGCGCCAGAAGAACCGGGATCTGGTCGGGCGGGTTCTGGCCGTCGCCATCCAGCGTCACGATCAGCGCCCCGCGTGCCGCCTTGACCCCGCGGCGGACCGACCCCGACTGCCCGACCGACCGTTCGTTGCGCAGCACCCTGAGTGTGCCGATCGCGCCGCCCAGCCGGTCCAGCACTTCCGGCATTCCGTCGGTGGACCCGTCATCGACGACGATGATCTCGTGTTCGCGCTCGCTCAGCGCCGCCGAGATCTCCCGCACCAGCCCTTCGATCGCCGCTTCCTCGTCCCGCGCGGGGATCACGACGCTGATCGTTTCGTTCCGTTCATTCATCGCCCGCAATCCCGGCTGGCGCGTCCTCGACATACCATATGCCGTAATCCTTGTTGCGAAAGACCAGAACCTTTCGGGGCTCCCACGGGATCGTCGAATACCGGGGCTGGCCGACCAGAACGCCGCGGGGATGTTCCTTCGCCCAGGCCCGCACCGCATCCTCGGTGGTGATGATGTCCAGCGGGCGCCTCAGGCGGCCGGTGAAGTTGAACTCGGCATGATAGCCGCCCTGGTTCATGGCGATCCCCTCTTCCTGCCGCTCGGCCAGAATCGCACCGATCCGGCTGGTGTCGTAGGTCTCGCGCGGGTCCGAGATGCCAAGCAGCACGTTCAGCGAGAGAACGATCCCCAGGCCGAGGGCAAAATTGCCAACCAGAACCGGCAGCCGCGCCGCCAGAACGCACAACCCGATGACCAGCGCGGCCCAGACCCAGACGGCCCAGCTCGGCGAGAGGAAGCGCTGCGCGTCCTCGACATTGCCGACGCCCAGATCGATCGCGATCACGGCGATGACGGTCAGGATCACCGGCACCACCGCCACGGGCCAGCGCGCCCGCCCCGCTTCGTCGGGCAGGATGCGGCCGATCATCAGTGCCACCGCCGGCAGCACCGGCAGAAGATAGTGAAGCTGCTTGGCGCTGATGAGGCCGAACAGAAGCCCGCTGCCCAGCGCCCAGGACAGGCAGAATTTCAACCCCGGCTCCAGCCGGGCGGAAAGGGCGGCCCGCCAGACGGCCGGAACCCAGAACCACGGAAACAGGATTGCCGGCAGGACAGCCAAGTAGAACCACCAAGCGCGCGCATGGGCGAACGCGTTGGTCACCCGCCCGGCACTCTGTTTCCACAGCACCGCCTCGCGGTATTCCGGCCCGCCCATGATCAGCGCCGGCCCCAGCCACAGCCCGACGAGGACAAGCGCGACCAGAAGGGCAAGACCGAACCCCGCCAGCACCGATTTCAGCGGCGGGCGCCGGTCGCGCTCCAGCCACAGGGGATAGAGAAGCAGCGCGGGAATCAGGTGAAAGAAGATCACCGGCCCCTTGGCGTAGATGCCGAAGGCAATGCCGAAGCCGTAAAGCGCCCAGTACACCCGGCCGCCACGCGTCAAGGCACGGAAAAGCCCCAGCAGCCCGACCAGTGTCGCGGTTGCCAGCATCGTGTCGAACATCGTGGAACCGCCGAAGGCGCCGAAGATCGTCATCCCGGCGAGAACCATGGCGGCCCGGCGCGCGGTCTGCCGGTCGCCGGGCCAGAGTTCTCCAGCCAGGCGCGCGGTCAGCACGATGGTCGCCCCGGCAAAGAGCGGCGCGACCAGCCGGGCGGCGAATTCACTGACGCCGGTGACCATCCATGCAAGGTTGATCAGCCAGAACAGAAGAGGCGGCTTGTGCGTATAGATCTCGCCGTTCTTGGTGGGAACGAACCAGTCGCCGCTCAGATACATCTCCCATGCGACCGAAACGTATCGGGTTTCGTCGATGGGCAGCAGGGGGCGCAGAAGAATGCCGATCACCGCGACGGCCATGAATGCGGCCACGGTCCAGGATACCGGCCAGGTGCGGGTCATTGGATGCTCTCCCGGCGCTTGCGAAAGATCAGGATGAGGTTGCGGCCATAAACGATCACGCCGAAGGACTGGCCGAGGATGAATACCGGGTCCATGCGCCAGATCGCATAGGCCAGCAGCGTCACGCCGCCCAGGATGGACAGCCACCAGAAGGCCATGGGAATCACGCTTTCCTTGCGGCGTTCGCTGACCAGCCATTGCACGAGGAAACGAGAAGTGAAGAACACCTGGCCAAGCAGGCCGATGCCGATCCAGACGGTTTCAGACATGGTGATCCGGCGCTCCTTTCGTGAAACCGGCAATGTGCCCCGCGGCGCCCGCGGCGCCTGGGCAGCCATGTCCCGGTGTCCCGCGAGGCACGGGAGCGCATTGCCTGTCCGGTTCTGACGTCCCTGCGCCGCTTATTACCCTGCCGGTAGCGTTTCAACCAGATTTTTCCCGCGTGGTCGGAAAGCCGCCGAAGGCCTCCGCGCCCGGAGAAATCTGCAAATCTCTGCCGCCGGGAAAAACTCAGCCGGCCGGTTTAACCGCATCCGGGTGCGCGGCGGCAAAGGCCGGGTGATCGGCGCAGGCGGCTTCCACCCCCAGCAGGCGGGGCATGTCGGAAATGTCCACCTTCCAGCGGCGGGCATTGTATATCTGGGGGATCAGGCAGATGTCGGCCATCCCCGGCCGCTCGCCGCAGCACCACGGCGCCTGCTCCCATTGCCCGAGCATTTCCTCGAAAGCCAGCAGACCGGGGCGGATGAAGCGCTGCATCCAGGCCTCGCGCACACCGTCGCGGTTCCCGGTGATCTCCATGGCATATTTCACCACCGAAAGATTGCACACGGGATGAATATCGACGGCAATGGCATGGGCCAGCGCCATCTGGCGGGCGCGTTCGTCCGGCTCCTGCGGCAGCAGCCCGAGCCCGCGGGTGGTATCGAGATAGTCCAGAATCGCCAATGACTGCGTCAGCCGCAGCCCGTCGATTTCAAGCACCGGCACCAGCCCCTGCGGGTTGCGGGCAAGATGCTCGGGCGACCTGTGCTCCGCTTCGACCAGATCGACGGAAACCGGGCGATAGGCGATGTTCGCCAGATTGAGGGCGATGCGCACGCGATAGCTCGCCGACGATCGCCAGTAGTCGTAGAGGATCACCTCTCCCATTCAGCCACTCCCTTTCATCTTGCCGGAAATACTCCGGGGGTGAGGCCGCAGGCCGAGGGGGCAGAGCCCCCTTCGGCACACGGGCTTTGGCAACCTGGCCTCAGTCGCTGCTCAGTTCCTTCTCGTGCAGCCACGCGGCGTGTTTCGGTGCCCGCTTGGTCTGCGACCACTCTTCCAGCATCGCCTCCTTCACCGCGGCCGCCTTGGCCGCCAGCGGCGCGGCCTCGGGATCGTCATAGGCCAGTTCGATCCGGTGCCCGTTCGGATCGAAGAAATAGATCGAATGGAACAGGGTGTGATCGGTGGGGCCCAGAACCTCCACGCCGTTTTCTTCAAGGTGCTTCTTGTAGGCCATCAGCTCGTCGCGGTCGGCCACCTTGAAGGCGATGTGCTGCACCCAGACGGGGGTGTTCTCGTCGCGCCCCATCTCGGGCTTGGTCGGAAGTTCGAAAAACGCCAGAACATTGCCGTTCCCGGCATCGAGGAAGATGTGCATGTACGGATCTTCCTCGTGGGTGGACGGCACGCGATCCTCGGCAAAGGCCAGCGTGTAGTCCATGTTCAGCATCTTCCCGTACCACTCCACCGTTTCCTTGGCGTCCTTGCAGCGATAGGCGACGTGGTGAATTCGTTGGATCTTCATGGGGTCAGTCCTCCTCTTTCAGGGCAGCGGCGGCGAGGGCCTGGGACAGCACCTGCCGGTCGCCGATGTGGTTTGCCAGTATCAGCACCAGCCGGGCGTTGAGCGCATCGCTCGCCGCCTTGTCGAGCCCCTCATGGGTGGCGAGAAGCTCGGCATAGAAATCGTCCGGGTTGTCGATGTTCGGGGTCAGGATCAGTTCGGCCATGGGCTTACTCCTTGCCGGTGGCGCGGCGGATCGCGGCGCGGATCAGGTTGTCGTCGAAACTCGGGCGGCGGGCGGCGACGATCTGGTCGGGCCGGATCAGGTAGACGGCCGAGTCCGCCTCGCCAAGGTAGCGCTCCTTCAGCGCCATGGTCGGGTCGTCCTTGACCGACAGAGCAAGCCGCGTGACCTCGATCCCGTCTTCCTCGATCAGATCGGGGGCATCGGCGTCGATGGTCAGCAGCACGAAGCGCCCGCCCAGCTTCGGCAGCAGGAATTCGTCGCCCAGGGGCGCGTCCGGGCAGGGGGCGCCGGGGCGCGAGCGGGCCGGCCCCCCGGCCAGCGCATCGGCCGAGTTCAGCGGCGATCCGTCATGGATGCAGGGCACCGACAGGCGCCCGGAATTGACCAGCGGGCGGGCGAATTCGTAATGCTCGCTCAGATCCAGCACCGCATCGCGCAGCAGGCGCGACATCTCGGATTTCGGCGTGATGAAATCGGTCGAACGGGTCGAGTTGAGAATGTTCTCGTCGGCGCCCTGGATACGTTCGAAATCATAGCTGTCCAGCAGGCTTTCGGTCGCCTTGCCGTCGATCACCAGCTTCAGCTTCCAGCACAGATTGTCGGTGTCCTGAAGCCCTGAATTGGCCCCGCGCGCACCGAAGGGCGACACCTGATGGGCGGAATCCCCGGCAAAGATCACCCGGCCGTGGCGGAATTTCTCCATCCGGCGGCACTGGAAGGTGTAGATCGAAACCCATTCCAGCTCGAACTGCGCATCCTCGCCCAGCATCGCCTTGAGCCGCGGGATGACGTTTTCCGGCTTCTTTTCCCTTTCGCGGTCGATGTCCCAGCCAAGCTGGAAGTCGATCCGCCAGACATTGTCGGGCTGCTTGTGCAGAAGCGCCGACTGGCCGCGGTTGAAGGGCGGGTCGAACCAGAACCAGCGTTCGGTGGGGAAATCGGCCTCCATGATGATGTCGGCAATCAGGAAGTTGTCCTCGAACACGCGGCCGATGAAATCGAGGCCCAGCATCGCCCGGATCGAGGAATTGGCGCCGTCGCAGGCGATCAGCCAGTCGGCTTCGAGGTTGTAGGGGCCTTCGGGGGTGTCCACCTCGATCGCCACGTGATCGTCATGCACGCCGACCGCCGCCACCTTGTTGCGGCCGCGAATTTCGATCGGCGCGCCCTCGGCCTGCAGTTCGCGGACACGATCGACCATGTATTCTTCGAAATAGTATTGCTGCAGGTTGATGAAGGCGGGAAATTCGTGACCGTCCTCGGGCAGCAGGTTGAATTCGTAGACCAGCCGTTCGTCGAAGAACACCTTGCCCACGTTCCATTCGACCCCCTTTTCGACCATGCGCTTTCCGCAGCCGAGCCGGTCGAGGATTTCCAGAGGCCGCTTGGCATAGCACACGGCGCGCGAACCGAAGCTGACCTTGTCGTTGTCGTCGAGGATCACCACCTCGACGCCCTGCTGGGCTAGGTCGATCGCCGCGCCAAGGCCGATCGGCCCTGCGCCGACCACCACCACCTTGTGGCGCACGGGGGCGGGCGCATCCTGATCGGCGCTGCGCGCATATGGATAAAGGGGTATTTCGAAGATCTTGTTCATATGGTCTCCTCCGACGGGGTTCGGGGACGCGCGCGTTCGTCCGGTTCGGGCCGGTTCGGGCAGAGCCTGCCGCCGGTCCCGCCCGCCGCCGTCCTGGGGGCGAGGGGGGTGCCGGGCGGGCCCTGCCCGGTTTGTTCAGCCCTGCAGCTGTTCCCACATTTCCAGGTCGCGCTGGGCAGTCCAGATGCGGGGGGTGTCGATGCCGCGCGCCTCGTCATAGGCGCGGCTGACATTGAAGGGCAGGCAGTGTTCGTAGATTGCGTAATCGCTGAATTTCGGATCGCATTCGGCGCGCACCGCGTCCCAGGCTTCCTTCAGCGTGCCGCCGCGGGCGGCGATGCGGGCGGCGGGGCGATAGGTGCTTTCCACGAAGTCGCGGGTGCTTTCGATGGCGGCATTGACCATCTCCTTGCCGACCAGCGCATCGCCGCGGCCCGGCGCGATGGCGTCCACGTCGAACCACTTGATCGCGTCCAGGGTGTCGCCCCAGTCGCCGAAATGGCCGTCGCCACAATAGCAGGCGCTGTGGTATTCCACGATGTCGCCGGTGAACATCACGTTCTGGTCGGGCACGTGGATCACGATGTCGCCGGCGGTGTGTGCCCGGCCCAGGTGCATCAGGTTGATCTGCCGCTTGCCCAGATAGACGGTCATGCTGTCGTTGAAGGTGGTGGTGGGCCAGGTCAGGCCGGGGATGCTTTCATGGCCCTCGAACAGGCGCGGGAAGCGCTGGAATTCGCTGTCCCAGTCTTCCTGCCCGCGTTCGACCACCATGGCGCGGGCCATGTCGGACATGATGATCTGCTGCGCGCCGAAGGCGCTTGCGCCCAGCACGCGGACGGCGTGGTAGTGGGTCAGGACCACATGGGTGATCGGCTTGTCGGTGACGCCGCGGATGCAGTCGATCACCTTCTGCGCCAGGCGCGGGGTGGCCTGGGCCTCGACCACCATGACGCTGTCATCGCCGATGATGACGCCGGAATTGGGGTCCCCCTCGGCGGTGAAGGCATAGAGCCCTTCGCCGATTTCGGTGAAGCTGATCTTCTTTTCGGTCATGTCGCCTTGCGACGCGAAAGCCTTGGCCATCTTTTCCTGTTCCTTCCGTCTGTGCGCCGGAGGTGAGTGCGGGAGCCTCCGGCGGGAGTATTTGTGGCAAGAGGAAGAGCGCTGCGCGCCGTTACCTTGCGTAGGGGTCTTCGAGTGCCGGCAGCAGTTTGCCCGAGCATTCACCGAAGCCGATGGTGAAGCCGTTGCCGCGGGCTGCGCCCTTCAGGGTAATGGTATCGCCGTCTTCGAGGAAGCTGCGGGATTCGCCGCTGTCCAGGGTGATCGGCTCCTTCCCGCCCCAGCTGAGTTCCAGCAGCGAGCCGCGGCTGTCCTTCGTCGGCCCCGAGATCGTGCCCGAGCCGAGCAGATCGCCCACGTTCATCGGGCAGCCCGAGGTGGTGTGATGGGCCAGCTGCTGGGCCGAGGAGTAATACATTTCCCGGTAGTTGGTGCGGGCGATGGTGGTTGCCGGCCCGCCTTCGGGGGCAAGTGTCACCTCGAGGTCGATGTCGTAGAGCATCGGCCCGCAATCCTTCAGGTGGTCGAGCAGTTCGACCTCGCGCGCAGGCGTGTCGCAGCGGAACGGTTCGAGGGCGGCCCTGGTCACGATCCACGGGCTGATGGTGGTCGCCGTGGCCTTGGCCTGGAACGGCCCCAGCGGCTGGTATTCCCAGGCCTGGATGTCGCGCGCCGACCAGTCGTTGAGCAACACGTAGCCGAAGATGTTGTCATCGGCTTCCTGCACGGTGATCGGGCCGTCCGATGCGGTGCCGACGATGGCGCCCATTTCGAGTTCGAGGTCGAAGCGGCGCGAGGGCAGGAAGGCGGGGCGGTCGTGCTCGGGCGACTTGATCTGTCCCCAGGGGCGGCGGATCTCGGTGCCCGACACGACCACCGACGAGGCCCGGCCGTTATAGCCGATGGGAATGTGCAGCCAGTTCGGCGGCAGGGCGTTTTCCGGGCCGCGGAACATGGTGCCGACATTGGTGGCGTGGTGTTTGCCGGCGTAGAAGTCGGTATATTCGGAAACCACGAAGGGCATGTGCAGCGTGGCGCCCTCCTGCGGGACGAGGAGCGGCTCGACCCTGTCCCGTTCCTGCGCGCCTTCCGCCAGCAGGGCGGTCAGCCTCTCGCGCAGCGCCGCCCAGACTGCCGGACCCTGCTCCATCAGGTCGTTCCAGTAGGGCACGTCGAAAAGCGGATCATCGGTGAGCGAGATCAGGCCCGCCTCTTCGGCCGCGGCCATGTCGAGGATCATGTCCCCGATCGCCACGCCGCAGCGCGGTTCGGTGCCTGCGGTCGAAAACACCCCGCAGGGCAGGTTGTTCAGGGGAAACGGGTGGTCGGCATCGTTGGCCGATGCGACCCAGCTTCGCTTCAGCGTCATGTCTTGTTCCTCCTGCGAGCTTCCCCTCCGGGACCATGCGGCCCGGCGGGCGACTCGCCGCGCGCTTTCATCTGTTGACAGCGGTGGGGTAATAGTTGTTTTTGTAACTAACAACAGGTTTGAGGCCGAAATGGACAAAAAAGGTGACTTCGAGCTGGAGAATTTCCTGCCCTTCCTGCTCAATCAGGCGGCCGAGGAAAGTTCATTGGCGTTTCAGCGGGTTTACAAGAGCCGCTACGGGCTGCTGCGGACCGACTGGCGGGTGCTGTTTCATCTCGGCATTCACGGGCGGATGACGGCCAAGGAGATCGGCCAGCGGTCGAAGATCCACAAGACCAAGATCAGCCGCGCCGTGCAGCGGCTGGCCGAGCGCCGCTTTCTGACCCGGACGCGCGACGAAAGGGACCGCCGGTCCGAGCATCTGGAGCTGACGCCGGCGGGCGAGGCCGTGTATCGCGATCTGCGCGGGATAGCCGAAGAATACGACGCGAAGCTTTCGGCCCAGTTCACGCGGGGGGAAAACGCGCTGTTGCGGGTGATGTTGCGTCGCCTGGCGGGGATGGGGTGAGGACGCGGGAATTTCCGGTGCCGTCTCTGGCAATTCCGGGTCTTCGTGCCCAGATGTGAAATCCCGTGCCAATGGTGTGAACATGACGATGGACAGTGAAGCGGCGCTTCCCTTGCGCGACTGGCTGGTGCAGCAGGGCATCATGGGGGCGACCCAGCAGGAACTCGTGTCCGGATACTGCGAAAAGCTGGTTGCGCTGGGTGTGCCGCTGATGCGCCTTCACGTGGCGCAAAGCGCGTTTCACCCCAAGTACGGCGGCATCTCGGTGATCTGGAGCCCGGCGGACGGGGTGACCAGCGAAACCTTCGCCTTTACCGAAGAGCCGAGCGAACAATGGATCCGCAGCCCGTTCTACCACATGATCCGCAACGGGCTGACGGAAATGCGAGTGCGCTT
>JALTNO010000197.1 GCA_027000645.1 Paracoccaceae bacterium
CCGCAGCGGGGTCGGGCAGGACAGTCTGCGCGTGTTGCGTGGCAGCAATCTTGCCCATCTGCTGGCGATTTCGGGGCTGCATATGGGGTTGCTGGCCGGATTCGTGTTCGGGACGCTGCGATTTCTGCTTGCGTCGATACCGCTGCTGGCATTGCGCCTTCCGGTGCGCAAGATCGCCGCCGCCGGGGCGCTGGTTGCGGCGGCCGGCTATCTCGTCCTGTCGGGAGGCAATGTGGCCACCGAGCGGGCCTTCGTGATGACCGCGGTGATGCTGGGAGCGGTGATGGTGGACCGGCGGGCGATTTCGCTGCGCGCGGTGGCGGTGGCGGCGCTGATCGTCCTGAGCTTGCGGCCGGAATCGCTGCTCGGTCCGGGCTTTCAGATGTCCTTTGCCGCCACCACGGCGCTGGTGGCAGTGTTCGGATGGCTGCGCGAACTCCGCCAGGCGGTGCCCCGCTGGCTGCGGCCGGCCGGGGCGGTGCTGCTGTCCTCGCTGGTGGCCGGCGCTGCCACGGCCCCGTATGGCGCGGCCACTTTCAATACCCTGTCGCATTACGGTCTGGCGGCAAACCTGCTTTCGGTCCCGGTCATGGGGACGCTGGTCATACCTGCCGCGGTTCTGGCGATGTTCCTCGCCCCTGTCGGCCTCGAGGCGCTCGGCCTCAAGTTGATGGGGCTGGGGCTTGAATGGATACTTGCCGTCGCCCGAACCGTTGCGGGGCTGGAGGGCGCGCAGGGCCACGTGGTCAGCCCCGGCCCGCTGGTGCTGCCGTTGATCTCGCTTGGGGCGCTGTTGATGATTCTCTGGCAGGGGGCGGCGCGTTGGGCCGGAGCGGTCCCGGTGGCTGCGGCCTTCGTGCTGTGGTCGATGACCGAAAGGCCGCCGGTGCTGGTGGCGGAAAGCGGGGGGCTTGTGGGCGTGATGACGCCGGACGGCCGGGCTCTGAGCAAGCCGCGCGGCGCGGGATTCGCAGCCGGAACATGGCTGGAAAACGACGGAGATCCGGCCGATCAGGCCGAGGCCGCCGCCCGCTGGGCCGCGGCCGGGCCGGGGAAGGGCGATGGAAGGCGCACCCGGAGGATGCTTCTTGGCCGGATCGAGATCGTGCACCTGATCGGTAAACGCGCCGTGGCCGGTTTCGGCCCTTGCCGTCGCGGGCAGATCGTGATCGCTTCGGTGCCCGCCCGCATCGACGGACCATGTGCGATTTACGACAGCCGGCGCCTGCGCCGCACCGGCAGTCTGGCAATCGACGGCAGCGGCACCGTCACCACGGCACGCGAGAGGGCCGGGCACAGGTTGTGGAACCGTTCCCCCTCCCGCACACGGCGCGACCGTATGGCCCGGTCCGGTCAGTAGCTGCGGATCAGTCCGACCAGCCGTCCCTGCACCTGTACCCGGTCTTCCGGCAGGACGCGGGTTTCATAGGCCGGGTTGGCCGCTTCCAGCGCGATGGCACCGCCGCGCCGGGTGAAGCGCTTCAGCGTCGCTTCGTGCCCGTCGATCAGCGCCACCACGATATCGCCGTTGTCGGCGGTGTCGGTTTCGCGGATCACCACCACGTCGCCGTCGTTGATCCCGACGCCGATCATCGAATCCCCGTTGACTTCGAGTGCGTAGTGATGCCCGCCGCGGGCCAGCATTGCCTCGGGCACGGTCACGTTGCGCGAGGCGTGGCTGATCGCCTCGATCGGAACCCCGGCGGCGATGCGCCCCATAAGCGGCAATTCCAGCGCGCCGGCCGTCATCTCGGAGGCGTCCGCCGGACGGGAGGCGGCAGCCCCCTCGACCACGCGGGGCGAAAACTCCGCGCCGGACCGGGAGGCCAGGCTTTCGGGCAGGCGGATGACCTCGATCGCGCGGGCGCGGTGGGCCAGGCGGCGGATGAATCCGCGTTCTTCAAGCGCGGTGATGAGACGGTGAATGCCCGACTTGCTGCGCAGGTCGAGCGCATCCTTCATCTCCTCGAAACTGGGGGGGATGCCGTCACGCTGAACCCGCTTGTGAATGAGTTCGAGCAATTCCAGTTGCTTCCTTGTAAGCATCGATCAAACCTCTTTGGCCCGTGTATTACCGTTTGTTCTAGGCATGTTCCCGTTTTGTGTCAACGGAATAGATCAAACTCGAACAACCGGATCGACGGGGGATCAGATCGGCAGGTAACGAACGCTGTCTCCGGCCCGTCGCGCGGGATCCTTCGGCGGCCGGACCACAAGCGCATTCGAACGGGCCAGAACGCCCAGCATGGCGCTGTCCTGGTTGGGAAAAACGGTGATCCTGCCCCGATCGATTCGGGCGCGCATGTAATGTTCGCGCGGGCCGTTGGCGGCGATGTCTTCGGCCAGCACCGCGTCGCGCAATTGCGGCGCCAACGCCCCGAGCCCCTGCATCGCGCGCAGCATCGGGATCAGGAACACCCAGCCGCAGACCATGGCCGAGACCGGGTTGCCCGGCAGCCCCAGCATCGCGGCCTCGCCCATGCGTCCGGCCATCAGGGGTTTTCCGGGCCGCATCAATACCTTGTAGAAGCTTCTTTCCATGCCGAGATCGCCCGCGACCTTGCCCACGAGATCATGATCCCCCACCGAGGCCCCGCCGATGGTGACCACGAGGTCCGCGCCCTCGGCCATCGCGAAGGCCATGCGAATCGACTCTTCGCTGTCGCGGGCGATGGGCAGCATGCGGGCCTCGGCGCCGTGTTCCGCGATCAGCGCCTTGAGGCCGAAGCTGTTGGAGGCGATGATCTGGTCGGGGCCCGGCTCTTCGCCCGGCATCACCAACTCGTCCCCCGTCGAGATCAGCGCCACCACGGGACGGCGCACCACCGGCACGGCGGCGATGTTCATGGCCGCCAGCAGCGCGATATCCGCCGCTGACAGAACCCGCGGCGCGGCGAATGTGGAACCTTCGCGGAAATCTCCCCCCTGCGGCCGGACATTGGCATTGGCCGAGGGATCCCCGGTGATGGTGATCAGCTCGCCCTTGCGCGTGACATCTTCCTGGATCACCACGAAATCCGCCCCCTCGGGCATGGGGGCGCCGGTGAAGATGCGCACCGCCTGTCCCGGCCCCACCGTCCCGTGAAAGCGGTGCCCGGCGGCGGCTTCCCCGATCACCTTGAACATGGCGTGCAGCTGCACCTCGTCCGCCTTGACCGCATAGCCGTCCATGGCCGAGGCGGCAAAGGGCGGCTGGTCGCGCCGGGCCGTCACATCCCGTGCCAGCACCCGGCCGGCGGCGCGCTCCAGCGGCACCTCTTCCGCCGGCAGCGGCGAGACCAGTTCGAAAAGACGCGCGCGGGCTTCATCTACGGTTATCATCTTGCCTCGTATCGTCCTGATTTTCCACCATCTTTCAGCAGCACGCGAATGCCGCCGATCTGCATCGACTTGTCCACCGCCTTGGCCATGTCATAGACCGTCAGGGCCGCCGTGCTGACGGCGGTCAGCGCCTCCATCTCGACCCCGGTCTGCCCCGTGGTCCTGACCGTGGCCTCGATCCGCACGCCGGGCAGGGAGTCGTCCAGCGTCAGCTCCACCGCCACCTTCGTCACCGGCAGCGGGTGGCACAGCGGGATCAGCTCGGGGGTGCGCTTGGCCCCCATGATGCCGGCCAGCCGGGCAACGCCCAGGACGTCGCCCTTTTTCGCGCGGCCGTCCCTGATGATTTCAAATGTTTCCTGGGCCATCTTTACGTATCCCTCGGCCACTGCGACGCGCGCGGTCACCGGCTTGTCGGACACATCTACCATGTGGGCGTCGCCCTTGGCGTCGAAATGGGTCAGCGGCATCACGATCCTCCCGCGGTCAGAGGGTTGGCAAGCAGGGCACGGGTTGCGGCCTCGACATCGCTCTGGCGCATCAGGCTTTCCCCGATCAGGAAGCAGCGGGCGCCGAAGCGGGCCATCTCGGTCAGATCTTCGGGCGTGGACAGGCCGCTTTCGCAGACCATGATCCGATCGGCGGGCACCAGTTTGGACAGCCGCCTGGTGGTGTCCAGAGAGGTCTCGAAGGTCTTGAGGTTGCGGTTGTTGATGCCCAGAAGCGGGCTTTGCAATGTGCAGGCGCGCTCCAGCTCGGCCTCGTCATGCACTTCGACCAGCACGTCCATGCCCCATTCCCGCGCCGCCTGTTCAAGCTCGGCGGCCAGTGCATCGTCGAGCGCGGCCATGATGATCAGGATGCAGTCCGCCCCCAGCGCGCGGGCCTCGACGACCTGCCAGGGGTCATACATGAAATCCTTGCGCAGCACCGGCAGATCGCAGGCGGCGCGGGCGGCGACAAGATACTCCTTCGCCCCCTGAAAGCTGGGCGTGTCGGTGAGCACCGAAAGGCATGTCGCGCCGCCCGCCGCGTAGGCGCGGGCCAGTGCCGGCGGGTCGAAATCGGCGCGGATCAGGCCCTTGGAGGGGCTGGCCTTCTTGATCTCGGCGATCAGGCCATAGCCTTCGCGGGCGGCATGGCTCAATGCGCGGGCGAAAGGGCGCGGGCGCGGGGCGGCGCGGGCGTCGGCCTCCAAGTCGGAGAGCGGCCGCGCGGCCTTGCCGGCGGCGATCTCCTCCAGCTTGTAGGCGCGGATGCGGTCGAGGACGGTTTCGGTCATGGGCGGCGGACTCCGGTCATGCGCTCCAGTCGATTTCGGCCTCGCCCCGCGCCGCCAGCCAGCGGTTGACGGCAGAGAAGGGGCGCGAGCCGAA
>JALTNO010000198.1 GCA_027000645.1 Paracoccaceae bacterium
GCGTTACGGCAAGCGGAATGTTGCGGGCGGCCCTTGCGGCCCGCCTTGCCGGTGCGGCGGGTGGTTGGTAGAGAGGCGCAAAAGGCGAAAGGCACGGCGGATGCGGTTTCTCAAGGGGGTGGAGCGGGCGGCGAAGAAGCTGGTGCCGAAGCGGTGGCGCAAGTATTTCCGGGCCTCGAAATACGAACTCCTGATGGAGCGCCGCGCGCCTGTCGACCTGATCGTGCATGTGGGCGCGCATTGGGGCGAGGATGCCGCCTTCTACGAACGCTGCGGGGCGGAAACGGTGCTTTGGATCGAGGCCGACCCGGACACCCATGCCGAGCTGGTGCGGCGGCTGGCCGGGCGCGACGGGCCGGCGCGGCATCTGACGGAATGCGCGCTGGTGTCGGCCAGCGGCGGCGAGAGGGTGAGCTTTTTCCGTTTCGATGGCGACGGGGCATCCTCGTCGGTGCATCACGCCACCGAAACCTTTCGCGACCGCTTTCCCCATGTGCGCGAAAGCGGCGAGGTGCTGGAACTGACGAGCCGCAGCCTGCCCGAAATCCTTGCCCGGCATGGCATCGACCTGTCGCGGGCGCGCCGCCCGATGCTGGTGCTGGACGTGCAGGGGCATGAATACCCGGTGCTGCAGGGGCTGGGCGAGGGGTTGAAGGCCTTTGCCCAGTGCAAGTGCGAGATCAGCCGGGTGCCGATGTACGAGGGCGCCTCGCGCTTCGAGGAGATCGACGCGCATATGCGCGCCATGGGGTTCCGGCTGGCCTCGCATCGCTACTGGCAGGTACCGCGGCATGGCGACGTGCTGTATCTGCGCGAATGAGCTCAGCCGCCCTGCCGGGCGGTCAGGGTGATCGTCAGGGCCATGGTCGGGGCAGGTGACGAGGTCGCTGGCGCGGGCGCGAAGGGCGCAAGGTCCAGCCGGGTCCGGAAGGACAAGGTGCCGTCCCCCTGCACCGCGATTTCGACCGGCGCGCTGACCGGCTCGGTCCGGTCGCCGACGGACAGGGTGCCGGTGGCCATGTCGCCGCTGTCGCCGCGCCCGATTTCGGCCGTGAAGATGGTCGTGGGCCAGGTACTTGCGCCGAACAGGTCGCGCGGGGACAGCGCGTCGCCGCTCCCGGCCAGGGTCGGCGCGCCGGATTCGATCACGACATCGACATAGCCGGCGGGGCCGGCAGAGGGCGGTCCGTCCCAGACGATGGCGGCGCTCCAGTCGGTGAAGGCGCCCGAGACGGTATTGCCGGAACGGGTAACGATCAGTGCGATCTGCCCGCCTGTCACCTGCCAGTTGTCCGCAGGCGGAGCATCCGGGGCGGGCGAGAGTTCGGGCCCGGGCGGGGCGTCCTGCGCCGACAGGTTCGGCGGGGGTGCGAGGGACCCGGTGCTGACGGCGATGGCAAGGCCCGCCGCCCAGGCCGCCAGCGCGGCGAGGACGGGGCGGATGGTGCGGCGCTGCGGGGGCGGAACCGGGGTTGCTGCCGGCCCCGGAAGCATCCGCCGAAGCGTGGCGTCGCGGTCGATCAGGGCATGCTTGAGCGCGCCGGCGACGTGCAGTGCCAGGGCGACGAAGAAGATGCGCTGAAGCACGACATGGACCGAACCGGCCCATGCGGCGAGGGCTTCGCTTTTCGGCACGAAGGGGAGCGACTGGCCGAAGGGCCACCAGATCGGTGCAAAGCCGGTCGCGGCGGCATGGCTGACCCAGCCCGAGAGCGGCACCAGGACCAGCGCGCCGTAGATGACCCGGTGGACGGTTTCGGCCAGGAAGGCCTCGGCCCTTCGGTGCGCGTTCAGAAGGCCGGGGCGCGGCTGGATCAGCGCCCAGCCGATGCGGGCCAGTGCGAGAAGCAGCAGTGTCACTCCCAGCGTCTTGTGCAGGCTGAACAGCAGCGCGGTGCGCTCGATATCGGCCAGCGTGGCCGGGGTTGCGGGGTCGCGCAGGCCGGCGGCAAGGCGGTTGGCATAAAGGCCCAGCGGGATCTGGGCGAAGATCAGTGCCGCCATGAGCCAGTGAAAGGTCTTGGCGAGGCTGCCGTAGGATCGGGGCGTGTTGGCAAGCGGCATCGCGGTTTTCCGTCCTCGGTTCCCGCACAGCATGTCCTTTGCCGCGGGCAAGCGCAACGCCTGCCTGCCGGGGGCGGCTTGTGCCGGGCGGCGGCGCGGTCTACACCGGCGCAGACGCAGACCACTGGGAGATCCAGATGACCATTGCATTCGTATTTCCGGGGCAGGGGGCGCAGAGTATCGGCATGGGCCGGGCGCTGGCCGAGGCCTGGCCCGAGGCCCGGGCGGTGTTCGACGAGGTGGACGAGGCGCTGGGCGAGAAGCTGAGCGAGCTGATCTGGGAGGGCGATATCGAGACGCTGACGTTGACGCAGAACGCGCAGCCGGCGCTCATGGCCACCTCGATGGCGGCGATGCGGGCGCTGGAGGCCGAGGGCGTGCCGGTGACGCGGGCGGCCTTCGTCGCCGGGCATTCCCTGGGCGAGTATTCGGCGCTGGCGGCGGCGGGAGCGCTGAGCCTGGCCGACACCGCGCGGCTGTTGCGCGCGCGCGGTCGGGCCATGCAGGAGGCGGTGCCGGTGGGCCAGGGCGCGATGGCGGCGATCCTGGGGCTTGATCTGGACGCGGTGCGGGCGGTGGCGGCCGAGGCCGCGCAGGGCGAGGTCTGCCAGGCAGCCAATGACAACGATCCTGCCCAAGTGGTGGTATCCGGCCACAAGGGGGCGGTTGAACGCGCGGTGGAGCTGGCGAAGAAAAGGGGCGCGCGGCGGGCGGTGATGCTGCCGGTGAGCGCTCCGTTCCACTGCGCGCTGATGGAGCCGGCGGCGAAGGTGATGGAGGAGGCGCTGGCGGCGGTCGAGTTCAGGGCTCCTGCGGTGCCGCTGATCGCCAATGTGCGCGCAGCCCCCGTGACCGACCCCGACGAGATCCGCGCGCTGCTGGTGGAGCAGGTGACCGGCGCGGTGCGCTGGCGCGAGAGCGTGCTGGCCATGGCCGGGGCCGGGGTTGGCGAGATCTGGGAAATCGGCGCCGGCAAGGCGCTGTCGGGGATGATCCGGCGGATCGACCGCTCCATCGCCACGCGGGCGGTCGGTGCGCCCGACGATGTGAAGGCGGCGGTGGCGGCGCTGGCCGGGTGAGGGTTCGGGGTCGGGGTTGTCCGAAAGGCCCCGGCCGGAAGTTTTCGGAAACTTTTGGCTGCCGGTCTCGGCGGCAGGGAGAAGGGGAAAGATGTTCGATCTGACGGGAAAGCGGGCGCTGGTCACCGGCGCATCGGGAGGGATTGGCGGTGCCATCGCGCGGGTGCTGCACGGGGCGGGGGCCTCGGTGGGCCTGTCCGGCACGCGGGTGGAGCCGCTGGAGGCGCTGGCCGCCGAGCTGGGCGAGCGCGCCCATGTGCTGCCCTGCGATCTGAGCGATTCCGCCGCCGTCGATGCGCTGCCGAAACAGGCGGCCGAGGCGATGGGCGGGGTGGACATCCTGGTGAACAATGCCGGCATCACCCGGGACAATCTGTTCATGCGCATGTCCGACGAGGAATGGCAGAGCGTGATCGACGTGAACCTGACCGCGACCTTCAGGCTGTGCCGGGGGGTGCTGCGCGGGATGATGAAGGCGCGCTGGGGGCGGATCGTCAACATCTCGTCCATCGTCGGGGCAACCGGCAATCCGGGGCAGGGCAACTATGCCGCCTCGAAGGCGGGGGTGATCGGCATGTCCAAGTCGCTGGCGCAGGAGGTGGCAAGCCGCGGGATCACCGTCAACGCGGTGGCGCCGGGTTTCATCGCCACCGCCATGACCGACAAGCTGAACGACGACCAGAAGGCGCGGATCAACGCCCAGATCCCGGCCGGGCGCATGGGCGAGCCCGGAGAGATCGCCGCCGCGGTACTGTATCTGGCCAGCCCGGAAGCGGCCTATGTGACCGGCGCCACGCTGCATGTGAATGGCGGCATGGCGATGCTCTGAACGCCCGGCTTCGGGCGGGTCGCCGGGCGGGCGGGAAAGCGTTTGCCTTGGCCTCCGACTGTGCTATAGGCGGCGCAGAACGGATGGGCGCGGCCGGCCTTGGCCGCGCTTTGACACGCCCGGATCACCGGGACCGAACCGCCCGGAGAGGGCATAGCAAGGCCGCGCCGAAAGGGCATGGGCAGAACCGGGCCTCGGGCCCTGAAGAACGAGGAATTGACATGAGCGACATCGCTGATCGCGTGAAGAAGATTGTTGTGGAGCATCTGGGCGTCGAAGAGGACAAGGTTGTCGAGAACGCCTCGTTCATCGACGATCTGGGCGCGGACAGTCTCGATACGGTCGAGCTGGTCATGGCCTTCGAGGAAGAATTCGGCATCGAGATCCCGGACGACGCGGCCGAAACCATCCAGACCTTCGGCGACGCGGTGAAATTCATTTCCGAAGCGTCGTAGGCGCGTCGAACCGATTTCGTGCAGGGGCGTCCTTTCGGGCGCCCCTTTTCTTTTCTTTTCAGCCCGCTGCCGGGGCGCCCGGTGGCACCTGGCCGGGTTGCGCGAATTGATGCCCCGAAATCGCATCTTTTGCGTTATGATGGAGTGACCGGTGACCATCACAAGGGGGGGAGCGGTCATGATCATCTATCCCGCCATCGAACTGCTTGGCGGCCATTGCGTTTCGCTTGAAAAGGGGCGGATCGAGCGGCCGATGATCTGGCATGTGGATCCGGTCGAAAAGGCGCGCAGTTTTGCCGAGGCCGGGGCCGAGTGGATGCACCTGACCGATTTCGATGCGGTAGAGGGCAAGGCGGTCAACGACGAACTTGTGGGCGAGATCATCCGGGCGGCCGGCATCCCGGTGCAGCTTTCGGGGGGGATGCGCAGCCGCGACCGGATCGAACAGTGGATTGACCGGGGGGTGGGGCGAATCGTCGTCGGCACGCTGGCCGCGCGCGAGCCGCATCTGCTGCGCGAATTGGCCGAGCATCATCCCGACCAGATCGTTCTGGCCGTCGATGTCTGGCGCGGGCAGGTGATGACCGAAGGCTGGCGCGAAGCCGGTGCATTCGCGCCCGGGGATTACATCGCGGCCTTCGGCGACACGCCGTTCGCGGCCATCGTCGTGACCGATATCGACAGCGACCTTGACGAGGTCGATGCCTCTCTGGGGCTGATTTCGGGGCTTGCCGAACTGGCCCGGGCGCCGGTGATCGCCAAGGGCGTCGTGCGCACCATAGACGATGTTGCGCGGCTGAAATACGTTCCCAACATCGCCGGGGCGGTCGTCGGCCGGGCCTTGTTCCGCCGGACGCTGGATTTGCGCGAGGTGCTGGAGGCCGCCCGACCGGTGACCGAACCGGCGGCCGAGTTCCTCTGAGTCGGGCCGCAGGGCCCTTGCGCCGAGCGGGAGCGCGCGCCACTCTGGCGGCAATCGGGGAGGGCGGCGCATGGTCGATCTGAAGGACATGTTTGGCGGCGGGGGCGAGAGGGGGACCTTTCTGGGCCTGCCGGCAGCCGGCGGCTGGGACGCGCTCTCGGCCGATATCGTGATCTTCGGGGCCGACTGTGCGACGCCTTATGCTTCGGTCGGCGCCTATTGCGCGGGCGGGCCGGCGGCGATGCGGGCGGGGGTGGCGGCCTATGCCGGCGATACCGGGCGGGTGAATTTCGACCTTGGCGGGCCGGTACTGCCCGAGGGCGTGGAGGCGGTGGATGCCGGTGACTTGCCGACGGACCCGGCGGATGCGCCCGGCAATCGCGCGCGAATCGAACGGGCCACTCGCGCGGTTCTCGGGGCGGGGGCGGTGCCGGTTCTGCTGGGCGGCGACGACTCGGTACCGATCCCGTTTCTTGCCGCTTTCGATGGGCAGGAGCCGGTGACGATCGTTCAGATCGACGCCCATATCGACTGGCGCGACGAGGTGCAGGGCGAACGGCTGGGGCTGGGCTCGACCATGCGCCGGGCAAGCGAGATGGGCCATGTGGAACGCATCGTTCAGGTTGGTGCGCGGGGCATCGGGTCGGCCGGGATGGAGGCGTTGGCCGCCGCGCGCGGATGGGGGGCGCATCTGGTCTGCGCGCATGAACTGGACGGTGGCGGCATTGCCCGCGCGATCGAACTGGTGCCGGAAGGAGCGCGGGTGGTGATCTGTTTCGACTGCGACGGGCTGGACCCGTCGATCATGCCTGCGGTCATCGCGCCCACCGCCGGCGGGCTGAGCTATCGCGAGGCGCTGGCGTTGATCCGGGGCGTGGCGGGGCGGGCGCGGATCGCCGGGTTCGACCTGGTGGAGTTCGTGCCCGAACGCGACCGGAACGGCGACGGCGCGCGAATGGCGGGGCAGCTGCTGGCATCCGTGGTGGGGATCATCGGCCGGCAGGTGGCGGATTGCCGGTAGGAAGGGCCGGTGGTCCGAAACTCTTGCTCCTCCGCCCCGTGGCAGGGTAAGAGCGGGCGGAGTTTTCAGGGGCAAGAGGGCACCACATGCGCAGAGTTGTCGTTACCGGGCTGGGAATGGTCACGCCGCTGGCCTGCGGGGTCGAGGAAACCTGGTCGCGGATTCTGGCCGGAAAGTCCGGCGCCGGACCGATCACGCGGTTCGATGCGGTGGCGAGCGGACTGGCCACTACCTATGCCTGCGAGGTGCCCATGGGCGACGGCAGCGACGGCACGTTCAATGCCGATGACTGGCTTGCCGCCAAGGAGCGGCGCAAGATCGACGATTTCATCCTGTTCGGCATTGCCGCGGCCGAAATGGCCGTGCGCGATTCGGGCTGGATGCCGGAAGACGAGGAAAGCCGTCTGCGCACCGGGGTGATGATCGGTTCCGGGATCGGCGGTCTGAGCTCGATCGCCGACACGGCGGTGATGCTGAAGGAGCGGGGGCCGCGGCGGGTGTCGCCTTTCTTCATTCCGGGGGCGCTGATCAACCTGATCTCGGGTCAGGTGAGCATCCGTTACGGCTTCAAGGGGCCGAACCACGCGGTGGTGACCGCCTGTTCCACCGGCGCCCATGCCATCGGCGATGCCAGCCGGCTGATTCAGCATGGCGATGCCGAGGTGATGATTGCCGGGGGCGCCGAGGCGGCAATCTGCGAGATCGGCATTGCGGGTTTCAACGCCTGCAAGGCGCTGAGCACGAAATTCGCCGACAATCCGCAGGCGGCGAGCCGCCCCTATGATCGCGACCGCGACGGTTTCGTGATGGGCGAGGGCGCCGGTGTCGTGGTGCTGGAGGAATACGAACATGCCCGCGCGCGCGGCGCGAAGATCTATGCCGAGGTTCTGGGCTATGGTCTGTCGGGGGATGCCTATCACATCACCGCGCCGGCCGAGGATGGCGAGGGCGCCGAGCGGGCGATGCGCGCGGCGGTGGCCGATGCCGGGATCGAGCCCGGCGATATCGACTATATCAACGCGCATGGCACCTCGACCATGGCCGATCCCATCGAGCTGGCGGCGGTGGAGCGGGTTCTGGGCAATGCCGCGGGCAAGGCCACCATGTCCTCGACCAAGTCGGCCACGGGGCATCTTCTGGGGGCGGCCGGGGCGATCGAGGCGATCTTCGCGATTCTCGCCATCCGTGACCAGGTGGCGCCGCCGACCATCAACCTTGACAACCCGGCGGTCGAGACGCCTCTGGACCTGGCGCCGAAAGAGAAGCGCGAGCGCGAGATCAACGTGGCGCTGTCGAACTCCTTCGGGTTCGGCGGCACCAATGCGAGCGTGATCTTCGGGAAAGCCGCCTGATGTGGCGAGCGATCGCGTCGAACGCGCTGACGATTCTGGCCGTCGGGCTGTTCCTGCTGGCCGGGCTGATCATGTGGGGCAAGGCGCAGTACACCGCGCAGGGGCCGCTTGAAACAGCGGTCTGCGTGAAGGTGGACCGCGGGTCGAACCTGCGCAAGGTAAGCCGGCAGCTCGAAGCGCAGGGGGCGATCAGCAATGGCACGATCTTTCGGATCGGGGCCGACTATACCGGCAAGGCGGACGATCTGAAGGCGGGCAATTTCCTGATCGACGAGGGGGCTTCGATGGCCGAGATCGTCGATGTCATCACTCGCGGCGGGGCCAGCACCTGCGGGACCGAGATCGTCTACCGGATCGGCGTGCGGCAGTCGCGGGTTCAGGTGCGCGCGCTTGACCCCGCGACGCAGAAATACGTGGAGGAGGCCGCTTTCGTGCCGGGCCGGGGGGAAGCACCTGCCGCGTATGAAAGCAGGCGGGCCGAGCCGGACACGCGCTATCGTGTCCTGATCGCCGAAGGTGTGACCAGCTGGCAGGTCGTCGATGCGCTCAAGGCGTTCGACGTGCTTGGTGGCGATGTTCCCGAGGTGCCGGCCGAAGGGATGCTTGCGCCTGACAGCTACGAGGTGACGCCGGGCACGCCGCGCGTGGCGTTGCTTGCGCGGATGGAAGAGAAGCAGCGTGCGCGGTTGGCGGCGGCGTGGGAGGGACGGCAGGAGGGATTGCCGTTGAACAGCCCCGAGGAACTGCTGATCCTGGCCTCGATCATCGAAAAGGAAACCGGGGTGCCCGAGGAGCGGGGACAGGTGGCCAGCGTGTTCGTCAACCGGCTGAAGAAGGGCATGAAGCTGCAGACCGACCCGACGGTGATCTACGGCATCACCAAGGGACGGGGCGTTCTGGAGCGCGGCCTGCGGCAGAGCGAGCTGCGCAAGGCGACGCCCTGGAACACCTATGTCATCGAGGGGCTGCCGCCCACGCCGATCGCCAATCCCGGCGAGGCGAGCCTGCAGGCGGCTGCGCATCCGGCCGATACCGACTATGTCTATTTTGTTGCCGATGGCAGCGGGGGGCATGCCTTTGCCTCGACGCTGGCTGAGCACAATCGCAATGTCAGGAAGTGGCGCAAGATCGAGGCCGAGCGCGAGAAATCCGGCAATTGACCGGCATGGGGGCCGTCAGAGCAGGCCGGTTCCCGTGACGAAGAACGCGATTGCATCGAAACCCGGCTCCGGCACGAGAAGCCCCGGAGAGCCGGCATGGCGCGGGCGGAGATGCGTTCGACCCGTGCGTCGAGGCGTTCGGGAACCGGCAGGGCGGTTCCTCTGACGGTTTCGGGGGCGGGCGTTTTCGCCTGGGGAAGGCGGAAAAATACTAACAAGAACATAATGTTGCGCGCGGATCATGGGGCGGCGCGACTTGACATTCTGCGTGATTTCTCCTATAGGTTGTGCCATGCTGGAAGGGGTGGACAGGCAGTGACGGGGCGGTCCCCCGTGCGCTGCGGGAAGCTTCTCTCGTGCGGAGATCACTCACGCATGAGGTCGGGACTGCATGACTTTGATTACCCCGGAGGACCGGGTTTCCCGGACGGCCGATCTGCTTCGGTCGCTGGAGGATTCGATTCGCGAGCTGCGGCAGATGGCCGAAGAGCTGAAGCGGCAGATCGAGGCAGGGGAAAGTGCGGACCTTGCGGATGGAGGCCGGCAGGTGGAGCAGGCGGTACGTCTGATCCGGTCCTGCCAGAAGGTGGAGGAGTGTTTTGTCGAACAGCGCGAAAGACAGGCGGGAATCGTGCGGGGGGGCTATGCGCTCGACCTGCACAAGGCTCGACTTGAAATCGGGTGCCGGCTGGCTCGCCTCCGCGCCTGCCACGATTCGCGAGGCGTTCCTGAGTGAGATCGGGGAGGGGGGGCTTATGGCCCTCCCTTTCCTTTTCGAATTCTGGGCCCTGCCGCATCAGCTGCCGCCCGAGGGGGCGTGGCGGACATGGGTTGTCCTGGGCGGGCGCGGGGCCGGCAAGACCCGGGCCGGAGCGGAATGGGTGCGGGCCCGGGTCGAGGGGGCGCGGCCGCTGGATCCGGGGCGGTGCCGGCGGGTGGCCCTGGTGGGCGAGACCTATGACCAGGTGCGCGACGTGATGGTGTTCGGCGACAGCGGGATTCTGGCCTGTTCGCCGCCCGATCGACGGCCGGTCTGGAGGGCGGGCGAGCGGCGGCTGGTCTGGCCCAATGGGGCCGAGGCGCGGGCGTTTTCGGCCCATGACCCCGAGGCGCTGCGCGGGCCGCAGTTCGATGCGGCCTGGGCGGATGAACTGGCCAAGTGGCGCCGGGCGGGCGAGGCTTGGGACATGCTCCAGTTCGCCTTGCGGCTGGGGGAGGATCCGCGGGTCTGTGTGACCACCACTCCGCGCAGTTCGCAGCTGTTGCGCGACATTCTGGCGGCGGGTTCGACGGTGATGACTCATGCCCCGACCGAGGCCAACCGGGCCAACCTGGCGGCGTCGTTTCTTGAGGAAGTGCGGGCGCGCTATGCCGGCACGAGGCTGGGGCGGCAGGAACTGGACGGGGTGTTGCTGGAAGATGTGGAGGGGGCGTTGTGGAGCGGCGCCATGCTGGAGGCGGCGCGTGCCGGAGCGGCGCCGGACCTGGACCGGGTGGTGGTGGCGCTGGATCCGGCGGTGAGTTCGGGTGCCGATTCGGATGCCTGCGGCATCGTGGTGGTGGGCGCGCGCCTGCAGGGGTCGCCGCAGGAGTGGCGGGCCTGGGTTCTGGCCGATTGCACGGTTCAGGGTGTCGGGCCGCTGGGCTGGGCACGGGCGGCGGTGGCGGCGATGGCGGAGTTCGGTGCCGACCGGCTTGTGGCCGAGGTCAATCAGGGTGGGCAGCTGGTGGAGGAGGTCTTGCGCCAGGTCGATCCGATGGTGCCGTTTCGGGCGGTGCGGGCCTCGCGCGGGAAGGTGGCGCGGGCCGAGCCGGTGGCGGCGCTCTACGAGCAGGGTCGGGTGAAGCATTTGCGCGGCCTGGCGGAACTGGAGGAGCAGATGTGCCAGATGACGGCGCGGGGGTTCGAGGGGCGGGGCTCTCCTGACCGGGTGGATGCGCTGGTCTGGGCCCTGCACGAATTGATGATTGCTCCGGCTGCGGCATGGCGGCGGCCGCGGGTGCGGGTGCTGTGAGCGCAGCAGGGCCGGTCGCGCGGGTGTTGCGTGTCTGGCGTGCGGTGGTTTTGCCGGCTGTTGGTGAATTTGCGCGATAACCGCCGCATCGGGCCGGCGGGGCGCGGGCCGGGACGGCGGTAGGCAGACGGGAGAACGGGCATGGTATTCGATTTCTTGCGGCGCGGGGGCAGGCAGGCGCCCCCCGAGGCCAAGGCGAGCGCGGTCGGGCCGGTGGTGGCCTGGCACGGCCCCGGCCGCGTGGCCTGGAGCCCGCGGGACACGGTGTCGCTGACCCGCAGCGGGTTTGCCGGCAACCCGGTGGGGTTTCGTTGTGTCAAGCTGATTGCCGAGGCCGCGGCGGCGCTGCCGCTGGTGCTGCATGATCGCCGGTGCCGTTACGAGGAGCATCCGGTTCTGGCCCTGGTGGCCCGGCCCAACCCGGCGCAGGGTCGGGCCGAGTTCCTGGAGGCGCTGTTCGGGCAGTTGCTGCTGTCGGGGGATGGCTATGTCGAGGCGGTGGGTGGCGCCGAAGGGGTGCCACTGGAGTTGCATGTGCTGCGTTCGGACCGGATGCGGGTGGTTCCCGGGGCCGATGGGTGGCCGGTTGCCTATGAATATGCCGTGGGCGCGCGCAAGCACCGCTTCGACGTGACCGGCGAACTTTCCCCGGTCTGTCATGTTCGCAGCTTTCATCCGCAGGACGATCATTACGGCTTTTCGCCCATGCAGGCGGCGGCGATGGCGGTGGATGTGCACAATGCGGCCTCGCGCTGGTCGAAGGCGCTTCTGGACAATGCGGCGCGGCCCAGCGGGGCGCTGGTGTGGAATGGCGCGGACGGGCAGGGGGTGATGTCGGAAGAGCAGTTCCGGCGTCTGAGCGAGGAGATCGAGGCGAATTTCCAGGGCGCGCGCAATGCCGGTCGGCCGATGGTTCTCGAAGGCGGGCTGGACTGGAAGCCGATGGGTTTTTCGCCGAGCGACATGGAGTTCCAGAAGACCAAGGAGGCGGCGGCGCGAGAGATCGCCCTGGCGTTCGGGGTGCCTCCGATGCTGTTGGGGATTCCGGGGGATGCGACCTATGCCAATTACCAGGAGGCGCATCGGGCCTTCTATCGGCTGACGGTTCTGCCCCTGGCGACGCGGGTGGCGGCAGCCCTGGCGCACTGGTTGTCGGGTTTTGCCGGCGAGGCTCTGGAGTTGCGGCCCGATCTGGACCAGGTGCCGGCGCTGGCGGCCGAGCGCGATGCGCAGTGGGCGCGGGTGGCGTCGGCGGATTTCCTGACCGAAGCCGAGAAGCGGCGGCTGCTGGGGTTGCCGGTGCAGCCGGAAGGGGGGGCGGATGGCTGAGGAGCGGCGGATATCCGAGCCGTTCGAATGCGCTCCGGGGTTGCGGCTGGCGGCGCATGAGCGGGTGAGTGCCATTCATCATGAGCATCTGAACATGCGGCTGGATCGTCTGGAGGAGATGATGGAGCGGCTGGAGCGGCGGTTGTGGCTGGCGGTCTATGGCGTGGCGGGCGTGATTCTGGCGCAGGCGTTCCAGTCATTCATCGCAGCGGCGCGGTAGGTTTTCGGGCAAGGGGCTGCAAGGAGATGGAAATGGATTTCGAGGTGGGGCTCGAGCACAAGTTCGCGCGGTTCGGCGAGGCGCTGCGGGTGGAGGATGGCGCGGTGATTGCCGGCTATGCCAGCCTGTTCGGCGAGGTGGACCAGGGCGGAGACGTGGTGGCGCGCGGCGCCTACGGGGCCTCGGTGGCGGCGCTGGCGGCCGAGGGACGGCGGGTGAAGATGTTGTGGCAGCATGATCCGGCCCAGCCGATCGGCGTCTGGGACGAGGTGCGCGAGGACGAGCGCGGGTTGTGGGTCAGGGGGCGGGTGCTGGACGTGACCCAGCGCGGCCGCGAGGCGGCGGCACTGATTGCGGCGGGGGCCATCGACGGGTTGTCGATCGGGTATCGGACCAGGCGGGCCTCGAAGGATGGTCGGGGGCACCGGGTTCTGGATGAGCTGGAGCTTTGGGAGGTTTCCCTGGTGACCTTTCCGATGCTGCCCGGGGCGCGGGTGGCGGGCAAGGGCGACGCGCCCGGTGCGGCGGCTGCCCTGCGTGGATTGGCGGCGGTCTTCGAGGCCGCGCGGCAGGACCTGGCGCGGGGCTGAGCGCGCCGGGAAAATTCGGGAAAAGGGAGTGCGGATGAGCAAGACCGAAGTGCCGGCCTTGGCCGGGGAAGATGTGCCCGCGGTTCGGGAAGTGAAACGGGCGGTTGCCGGTTTCATCAGCGAATTCAAGGGATTTCGCGACGAAATTCAGAATCGATTTCAACAGACGGAAGAGCGAGTGACCATGCTGGATCGAAAATCACAACTGGCGGCGCGGCCGCGTCTTGCGGCCTCGGTCGAGGACGGAGCGCCGCACAGGAAGGCCTTTGACGCCTATCTGCGCAGCGGCGATGATGCCGGTTTGCGGGGGCTGGAGCTGGAAGGCAAGGCCATGTCCACCGCGGTCAATGTGGATGGCGGCTATCTGGTCGATCCGCAGACTGCCGAGTCCATCCGGTCGGTGCTGCAATCGACGGCCTCGATCCGTTCCATCGCGTCGGTGGTGAACGTGGAGGCGACGTCGTATGACGTGCTGGTGGATCATTCCGATGTCGGGGCCGGATGGGCCTCGGAGACGGCGGCGACGGTGGAGACGGCGACTCCGCAGATCGACCGCATCACCATTCCGCTGCACGAACTGAGCGCTCTGCCCAAGGCCAGTCAGCGGCTTCTGGACGACAGCGCCTTCGACATCGAGGCCTGGCTGGCGGCGCGGATTGCCGACAAGTTCGCTCGCGCCGAGGCGGCGGCCTTCGTCAATGGCGACGGCATCGACAAGCCGACCGGGTTCCTGTCGCATCCGGCGGTGGATGATGCGAGCTGGAGCTGGGGCAATATCGGTTACAAGGCCACCGGCCTGTCCGGGGGGGTCGCGGCCGACAACATCGTCGATCTGGTCTATGCCCTGGGGGCCGAGTATCGGGCCAATGCGACCTTCGTGATGAATTCCAAGACCGCGGGCGTGCTGCGCAAGCTCAAGGATGCGGATGGGCGCTTCATGTGGTCGGACGGGCTGGCGGCGGCCGAGCCGGCGCGGCTGATGGGCTATCCGGTGCTGATCGTCGAGGACATGCCGGACCCGGTGACCGACGCCTTTGCCGTGGCCTTCGGCGATTTCGCCGCCGGCTATACCATTGCCGAGCGTCCCGATCTGCGGGTTCTGCGCGATCCCTTCAGCGCCAAGCCGCATGTGCTGTTCTACGCCACCAAGCGCGTGGGCGGTGACGTGAGCGATTTCGCCGCGATCAAGCTGCTGAAATTCGGCCTGGCGTAAGCGGGCCGGGTGGCGGGGCCGCCGCAGGGCGGCCCCGTCGCGGGCGCGTGCCGGGCAAGACCCCTCACGTTGTCTGGCTGTCCCCTCCGTTCGAGCAGCGTGGGGCGGTGCGCGTCCGTGCAAACGGTTGAACGAGGGTCCGCAGGGGCCGGATTTGCGGAGTGAATCGATGAGGTTGATCGAAGAGACCACCGTGCCCGATACGGCGCTGCCGGTGGACCAGTTCAAGGCGCATTTGCGGCTGGGCTCGGGGTTCGACGAGTTGAGCCTGCAGGACGGGGTTCTGAACGGGTTTCTGAGGGCTGCCATCGCGGCGATCGAGGCGCGCACGGGAAAGGTGCTGATCGGGCGGAATTTCACCCTGGTGGCGTCGGGGTGGGACGATCCGCGGGGGCAGGTTCTGCCGGTGGCGCCGGTGACGGCGGTGAACCAGGTGGTCGTGGAGGATGCGGACGGGGTTCGGACGGTGGTGGCGGCGGATCGCTGGTGGCTGGAGGCGGATGACCAGCGGCCCCGCCTGCGCCCGCGAGGGGTATCTCTGCCGGCGGTGCCTGCGGGTGGTGCGGCGCGGGTGTCCTTCTCGGCCGGCATGGCGCCCGACTGGGGCGGGTTGCCGGCCGATCTGGGGCAGGCGGTGATGCTGCTGGCGGCGCATTACTATGAATATCGCGACGAGACGGCCCTGGGGCCGGGCTGCATGCCGTTCGGGGTCAGCAGCCTGATCCAGCGCTACCGGCAGGTGCGCCTGGCGCCGGGGGTGGTGTGATGAATCCGCCGCGGCTGAACCGGTCGCTGGTGCTGGAAGTGCCGGTGCGCGTTGCAGACGGTGCCGGCGGGTTTGTCGAGAGCTGGCAGGCGCGCGGCGCGCTGTGGGCCGAGGTGATCGCGCGCGGCGGGCGCGAGCGGGGCCAGGGCGGGGCGCCGGTGGCCAGCGTGTCCTGGCGGATCGTGGTACGGGCGGCGCCGGCCGGCTCGTCGATGCGCCCACAGCCGGGGCAGAGGCTTCGTGACGGGGTGCGGATTTTCGTCATTCGTGCGGTGGCCGAGCGCGATGCCGATGGGCGCTATCTGACCTGTTTCGCCGATGAGGAGGTTGCGACATGAGCTATGGCGTGGCGGGGGCGCTGCAGGAGGCGGTCTGTCAGCATCTGCTGGCCGATCCGGGGGTGAGTGCCCTGGTCGGTGGGGGCGTTTACGATGCGCTGCCTGCCGGGCCGGTGCCCGAGACCTATGTGAGCCTGGGCCCCGAGGAGGTTCTGGATCGCTCCGATGCGTCCGGGGCCGGGGCCCTGCATCGATTTACCGTGAGCGTGATCAGCGAGGCCTCCGGTTTTGCCGCGGCCAAGGCGGTGGCGGCTGCGGTGGGGGATGCGTTGCTGGGTGCCGAGCTGGTGCTGAGCCGCGGGCGTGTGGTCGGGCTGTGGTTCGAGCGCGCCAGCGCCCGGCGCAGCGGCCGGGCCGGGCGGGTGCGTCGGATCGACCTGCGCTTTCGCGCCCGGGTGGAAGACAACTGAAGCGTTTGAATTTGGAGAGAGCCGATGGTTGCTCAGAGTGGCAAGGATCTGTTGATCAAGGTGGACATGACCGGGGGCGGTCTGTTCGAGACGCTGGCGGGGCTGCGGGCCACGCGGATCAGCTTCAACGCGGAGAGCGTGGATGTCACCACCCTGGAAAGCCAGGGGGGCTGGCGCGAGTTGCTGGGCGGCGCGGGGGTGAAATCGGCGGCGATCTCGGGGTCGGGGGTGTTTCGTGATGCCGGCACCGATGAACGCGCCCGGCAGCTGTTCTTCGACGGCGAGACGCCCGATTTCCAGGTCATCATCCCCGGTTTCGGCATCGTTCAGGGGCCGTTTCAGGTGACCGCGATCGAGTATGCGGGCACCCATGATGGCGAGGCCACCTACGAGCTGTCGCTGGCCAGTGCCGGGGCGCTGACCTTCACGGCGGTGTGACCATGGCGAACCCTTGGGCGGGCGAGGTGGCGCTGGTGATAGATGGGCGGCGGCGGGTGATGAAGCTGACGCTGGGCGCGCTGGCCGAGCTGGAGGCGGCGCTTGCCGAGGGGTCGCTGGTCGATCTGGTGCGGCGCTTCGAGGAGGGGCGGTTTTCGACCCGCGACGTGATGGCGGTGATCGTTGCCGGGCTGCGGGGCGGTGGCGTCGAGCTGGATGCGCAAGCGCTGCGCCGGGCCGACATCGCCGGCGGGCCGATGGCGGCGGTGCGGGCGGCGGCCGAGCTGCTGGCGCGGGCCTTCATGCTGCCGGGCGAGGAGGGATGAGCCGCTTCGACTGGCCCGCCCTGATGCGGGCCAGTCGAAGCGGCTCATC
>JALTNO010000199.1 GCA_027000645.1 Paracoccaceae bacterium
TGGAGCGTCGAGCGCCTTGACGCCTTCCTGACCAAGCCGCGGGCCGAGGTGAAAGGCACCCGCATGGGCTATGCCGGGATGAAGAAGGCCGAGGACCGCGCCGACCTGATCGCCTATCTCAACAGCCGCTCGGACGCGCCGCTGCCGCTGGGCGCACAAGAGGCCACCACCCCCGAGATGGAGGAAGAGCCGGAATTCGGGGTACTCAAGGCGGCCAAGGGGGTGGAAACCACCTATTACACCTGCACCGCCTGCCATTCGGAAATGATCGTCGCCCAGCAGGGCCTGACCCGCGACGGCTGGGCCGAACTGATCGAATGGATGGTCGATGAACAGGGGATGGTCGAGCTTGACCCGCCCGATCTGAACGAGGTGCTCGATTATCTGGCCACGAATTACAATGAGGACCGGCCCAACTTCCCCGACCATCAACTGCTGGAGAAGCGGCAGTTCGTCGAGGACTGAACCGCCTTGCGCAGGGCCATGACGGCGGCCTTCTGCAGGCGGTTCTGGGTGAACTGCTCCAGATAGGTCGCCGTCGCCGCGAACTTCGCCGGATCCATGCCGGTCGCGACCACCTGATAGCGGGTATTGTCGGCGGCCCATCGCCTTGTCTGGACCCCCTCCGACAGCGGCGCCGGCGCGAAGGGGCCGCGCAGGACCGTCAGGCGGCAGCCCTTGAGCCCTGCGTAATGCGCCGAGGCCAGGTTGCCCTCGACCCTTGATGCCACCAGGAACAGGCCGGCCACGTCCAGCTGCGGGAAACCGTCAACGGCGGAGCCGGAGGCGGGAAGCAGCCCCGACCTGTCGCCGGGCGAGAATTCCCGCGCGGCATACTGGCGATGAATGTCCAGTGCCGAGGGCGGCGCATCGGGTGTCGCGAGTATGACGGTCGCCGCAATCATCGCCGCCACGGCCGCCCCCGCTAGCCGCCGCAGCCACGGGCGCCGGTTGTCATTTGCGGTATTCCGGTCATCGGCCCGGTCCATCTCGGGGCGAAGGGCCGAAAGTGCCGATTTCACCTGGTTCACCGATGCGAGCGCCTCGTTCAGGGCGGGCTCGCGCTCCAGCCGCCGGGAAAAATCCTCTGCCTCGGATCCGGTCAGTTCGCCGTCGGCCCAGGCATTGATCTGCTCCCATTCGTGATCGGCCAGTGACTTCATGCCTGTCTGTTCCTTCGGTCCGAACCGGACCCTTCCACGAGGTTCAGCAAGGCCCGTCGTGCCCTGCTGACCCGGCTCATCACCGTTCCGATCGGCACGTCCATGACCTCGGCCGCTTCGGCGTATCTCATGCCAAGTATGTCCACGAGGAACAAGACCTCGCGATATTCCGGGGTCAGTTTGTCGAAAGCCCGCCGGATGAGAACGTCCCGGGCATGATCCTCCGTTTGCGGCGCGTCACGAGACAGACGCGCGAGGCTGTCGGAATATTCCCTGCGCACCCTGCGTTTTCTGAGTTCGTCATAGTGAAGGTTTCGGATCACCCGGAACATCCACGGCCGGAACGAGGCTAGAACGGTCGGCCGTTCTGGCGCGCGCAGGGCACGTTCGATGGCGTCCTGAACCAGATCCTCGGCATCATCGCCGCCGGCGGTGATGAAACGCGAATAGGCCCGCAGTTCGGGCAGAAGACTCTCGATCAGGGACAGGCGGGCCATGGAGGGCAAACTAGACAAAATGTCGCGCGACGTCAAAACGCCGCGGATTTCGCCCGGACGAATGCACCGATCGGCCCGGCCCCTCGAAACCTTGTCGCGGAGGTGGCGGACCGAGGAGGATTCGAACCCCCGACCCCCTGATTCGTAGTCAGGTACTCTATCCAGCTGAGCTATCGGTCCACTGGGGCCCGCATGTAGACTCAGCCGAAAAGCTTTGCAACCCCAAATTCGACATTCACGCGCGGGGCTCAGATGGTGCCGTCGCTGCGCGGCAGGCAGATCTCGAACACGGTGCCGCCGGGGCCGGTCCGTTTCAGCGACAAGGTGCCGCCATGACCGCGCACCAGTTCGGCGGATATCGCCAGGCCGAGCCCGGTTCCACCCTTGCGCACCCCCCCCTGGAAGGCGGTGAAGAGATGCTCCTTCGCCCGTTCGGGCAGGCCGGGGCCGGTATCGGCCACCTCGATCCACCAGCTCTCGTCCTCTTCGCGGGCCCGGACGGTGACGGTTCCGACCGTTCCCGCCCCGGCAATGGCCTGGTGCGCATTGCGCACGAGGTTGAGAATCACCCGAAACATCTGCTCGGGATCGGCGCGCACCATCAGCCCGCCCGGCACCGCGTTCACGAATTCCACCCTGTCGTCGGCGACGGAAAGCATCTCGCTCTCCAGCACGTCGCCGACCACGTCGGCAAGCTGGAACATCGTCAGCGTCGGCGCCGGCTCCTCGGCGCGACCGAAGGCCAGCGTGCCCTCGCACAGGGATACGGCGCGGGTGATCGAACTCACCAGCTTGGGCGCAAGGCGCCGCACCAAAGGGTCATCGCTGGTCTCGATCCGGTCGGTGAAAAGCTGGGCGCTGGTCAGGATGTTGCGCAGGTCGTGGCTGATCTTGGCCACGGCGGCGCCAAGCTGGGCCAGCCGCTCGCGCTGTTTCAGGGCATGGGTCAGCTCGGTCTGAAGCTGCTGGAGCGCCTCTTCGGCCTCGCGCAACTCGCGGATGCCCGCCGACGGGCGAATGATCGAGCGGGCGTCCTCGGGGGCGGCCGCATAGCGTTTCATCACTTCCACCACGCCCTTGATCGGGCGCACGAGAAAGCGGCGCACGGCCAGGAACAGCAAGAATGCGGTCATCACCGAAATCACCGCCGACAGCAGCAGGATGCGCAGGCCGTAGTCGATCATCGCTGCGCGCATCGGCCGGGTTTCCATCGTGATCTCGATCAGTTCTCCCCCGTCGCGGACGGGCCGGCCGATCACCCGGATCACCTGGTTCCGGGGGGTGGCAAGGCGCCTGAGCGCATCCCGCATCAGGACCCAGGGCCGCTGCGTGCGCAGATCGAAGGTGGCGGCGACCTGCTGCGGGATGGGCGAGGACAGCATCAGCTGGCGCATGTCGTCGCGCCGCAGCACGACGTTGAACACCTCGGCATTCTTCAGCAGCTCGGCTTCGAGTTCGTCCGACAGCATGTCGTCGGCCAGAAGCGCAAGCGAGGCGATCTGTGCCCGCTCGAGCCGGGCCAGAAGGTAGTCTTCCCGGAACCGCGCGATCGAGGGCACGAAGATCAGCACCTCGGCCAGCATCACGAAGACCGTGGTGAGGATCAGGAAACGCCCCGAAAGCGAATTCAGCATCTCGTCCCCTTCCGGTTCAGGGGAGCCACCTTTGCACCGCCCCGACCAAGCGCTTGACACCCCGGCTGTCGAACAGCCTTGGCGAAAAATAGGCGCCCGCGGCGCGTTTGTTAACCTCGCCGATCGTGGGGTAAGGGGAAACCATCGCCGCAACCTGTCCCATCTTCAGCCGGTTGACCAGCACCAGCGACCAGAGGCTGGCCAGTTCACCGGCCTGGTGCCCGACGATCGTCACCCCCACCGGCCGTCCGCGCACCACCATGACCTTGACGAAGCCCTGCGTGCGGCGTTCGGCAACGGCGCGGTCGTTATGGGCGAAATCGCAGCGGACGACCTCGACCCGCCGCCCGTGGCGCGCCCTGGCCTCGGCCTCGGTCAGCCCGATCTGGGCCAGCTCGGGATCGGTATAGGTCACGCGCGGGAGATGCCCCGTGCGGGCGCGCGACGGCAGGCCGAACAGGATCGAACGCAGCACCACCCCCGCCTGGTATCCCGCCACATGGGTGAACTGCATCTGCCCCGTCACGTCACCGATGGCATGGACCCGGCGATTGGTGGTGCGCAGTCGGTCATCCACCCGGATGCCCGCGCCCGTCGCCTCGATTCCCGCCGCCTCGAGGTTCAGCCCCTCGGTATTGGCCCGCCGTCCCAGCGCCAGCAACAGGTGCGAACCGCGCAGCACCCGCCCATCGGCGGTTTCGACCTCGATCGTCGCACCGCTGCGGCGCAGGCGGGAAACGGGTGCACCTTCGACCAGCCCGACCCCTTCCGCCTGCAGGGCCGCGCGCACCACCTCCACCGCCTCGGGGTCGTCGCGATTGAGGATGCTCTCGCCCTCGACCAGGCTGACCTCGCAGCCCAGCCGCCGATGCGCCTGCGCCATTTCCACGCCGATGGGGCCGCCGCCGACGATCAGAAGATGCCCGGGGCGTACGCGCAGGTCGAAAATCGTCTCGTTGGTCTCGAAGGGCACGTCGTCCAGCCCCGGGATCGACGGCACCAGCGGGGAAGATCCGGTGGCGATGACGATGCGGCGGGCGGAGATGACGTGATTGCCGGCCTGCACCTCGGTGGGCGAGATGAAGCGCCCGTATTCGCGGATCACCCGGACGCCAAGACCTTCGAACCGCTCCTGGCTGTCCATCGGGGCGATCTGCGCAATCACCTGCGCCACATGGTCCGCGACGGCGGCAAAATCCACCCGGGGGCTTGCGTCAGCCACGCCAAAACCCGACGCATGCGCCTGCGCATGGGCCGCGCGGGCGGCTGCCAGCAACGCCTTGGAAGGCACGCAGCCGTGGTTGAGGCAGTCCCCGCCCATCTCGCCCCCTTCCAGAAGCACCACCCGGGCGCCCATCTGGCTGGCGCCGGCCGCCA
>JALTNO010000200.1 GCA_027000645.1 Paracoccaceae bacterium
CATTTGTAAAGTTCGGTTCTTGTTGCGATAGCTGTTTCTTCTCTCACCGCCTCAATCTCCGCCTTCAGCGCCTCATACTCTTGCATCTTCCGCGCCAGGAACCGCCCCGTCAGCGCCGCTTTCTCGGCCACCCCCTTGTGCGTCAGAAGGTACATGTACTTCCGCTTGTCTTCGGCCTCGTGGAAGTTCCGCATCTTCACGAAGCCCTTCTCGATCAGCGCGTTCAGGCAGTAGTTCACGCCGCCCAAGCTGATACCCAGCGCCTTCGCGATCTCGCGCTGGCTGGCGGTGGGGTTTCCCTCGAGTAGGCGTAGGACGCGGAAGCGGACGTCTTCGGCCTTTGCCTGGTTTCTGCTGGACATGAGGGATGGGTGACGTATAGCCCTTGTGCGCAGTCAAGGCTACCGCACCGAGGCTCGCGCAGGGGGCCTCGGAGGGGGTATGGGCAGTGGTGTCAGCGAACCGAAAGGCATGATGGTTCAAGATTGAACGCTTATCCGATTCCCGTTGCGAGGGAAACCCCGAATGTCTCCTTCCCCGACCGTTTGCGCGTGAGGTCGGCGATGCCACAGTTCCAAGTGAGGGTCATCGGCCGGCGGTTCCAAATTGCCGAGTTCAAAGAGAGGCGAGAGGTGCCGGCAATACCTCAACTCCGGCAGCGCTGAGCGCAGTCCCTATCTTAGCAATGCTTTCAGTGTGATTTCAGTGACGGACAGCGGAAAATACCTGAAATCATCCCCCAAATACCGTTGTCACATTTCGCCATATGTTCCCGATACGTCCCGCCGGAATTTTCCCCTTACCCTTTGATATTACGCGATATTCCTTCCGGCTTGCAAATCTGCCGACATTGTTTCCCCATCAAGACGACAATGAAATGCCGCGCCCGAGTGTCAATGATCGCGAAACAGCAGGTCACACGCCCTCTGCCCGTCGCCCGCATTCCTGCCTCGACCCGCACCGGATCTGCCGTGCAAGACATTCCGAAGCATGCCCGAAGGAGACACGCGGAGCAGCCTTCCCGCCCTTTCGCAAACGGCCGAAACACCGCAGCCCGCGCCGGAAAAGTCTGGTGCCGGCAGAGGGACTTGAACCCCCGACCCCGAGATTACAAATCACGTGCTCTACCAGCTGAGCTATACCGGCCCGACGGCTTTCCATTACCCGACCGGAATTGCCGCATCAAGCCGCATCTTCCGCCCGCACCGCTCGTGTCACGACGTATCGGCCGGGGCGGCGCGGCAAAGAGGTTTGACGGCCCGGGGGCGAAAGGATAACTCCTGTCGCAACGCCGATCCGGCACGGAGCGAACTCGGAAACATGCAGGTCATCTTTCACGCCGGCGCCCATTGCACAGACGAGGACCGCCTGCTGAAATGCCTTCTGCGCAACAAGGCGCAGCTGGCCCGGCACGGCACTGCCGTGCCCGGGCCGGGCAGGTATCGGACGCTGCTGAAGGAGGCCTACAAGGCGATGCTGGACGCGCCGCCGGCCAGGGATGCCCGCGAGGTTCTGATCGACGCCATCCTGGATGAGGAAACCGCCGACCGCCTGGTCCTGTCCAACGAGAACTTCTTCGGGTCGCAGCGTTACGCGCTCGACGGCAACACGCTTTATCCCCTGGCCGAAGAGCGCCTGGACCAGACCCGGCAGCTGTTCCACCTCGACCGGGTCGAACTGTTCCTGGCGATCCGCAACCCGGCCAGCTTCCTGCCGCTGGTGCTGCGCAAGGCCTCTGCCAAGCGCCTGCACGAGGTCCTTTCGACAACCGACCCAAGCGCGCTGCGCTGGTCCGACCTGCTGATCCGCATCCGCGCCGCCCTGCCCGAAATCCCGGTCACCGTCTGGTGCAACGAGGACACGCCGCTGATCTGGGGGCAGCTGCTGCGCGAAATGGGGGGGCTGGACCATGGCGCGCCGGTCGAGGGCGAACTCGACCTGCTGGCCGAGATCATGTCGCCCGACGGAATGCAGAGGCTGAAGGCATATCTTGCCGAGCGCCCCGAGCTGAGCGAAATCCATCGCCGCCGCGTCTATGCCGCCTTCCTCGACAAGTTCGCCATCGGCGAAGCGGTCGAAGAGGAACTCGACCTGCCCGGCTGGACCGAAGAGCTGGTAGACGACCTGACCGAGCGCTATGACGAGGACGTGCTGCGCATCCAGCGCATCCCCGGCGTGACCCTGATCACACCCTGAGAAGGGACGCGCATCGGCCCTGTTCGCTCTTGCGCGACGGGGGACAGGGCTGCGATACATCCGGGTAGATCCGGAGCGACACGAGAGAGCCGATGCCCCTCCCCCTGCCCCGACAGATGATCCTTGTCCTGGCGCTCTGGGCGTTCGGCGCGTTTGCCGCGACCGGCAGCGCGGTGGCGGGCACGGTCACCGTGTTTGCCGCGGCCAGCCTCAAGACCGCCCTGGACGAGATCGCCGCCGCCTTCACCGGCGAAAGCGGCAGCCGGGTCCGGCTGGTCTATGGCGGCAGTTCGGCCCTGGCCCGCCAGTTGCAGCATGGCGCCCCGGCCAACCTGTTCCTGTCCGCCAATGCCGCGTGGATGGATGCGGTCGCCGCCGACGGGCTGCTGGCGGAAGGCACGCGCAGCGACCTGCTGACCAACCGGCTGGTGCTGATTGCCGGCACCGGCGAAGAAGGCGGCGCGCTGGCACTCGAGGCCGGGGTGGATCTTGCGGCGCGGCTGAAGGGCGGGCGGCTGGCAGTGGCACTGGTGGATGCGGTGCCGGCGGGGATCTATGCAAGGGCCGCGCTGCAATCCCTGGGGCTGTGGGAGGCGCTGGCCGACCGGCTGGCGCAGGCCGGCAGCGTGAGCGGGGCGCTGCGGCTGGTGGCCAGCGGTGCCGCGCCCCTCGGCATCGTCTATGCCACCGATGCGGCGGCCTCGCCCGACGTGCGGGTGCTGGGCGTCTTTCCCGAAGACAGCCACCCGCCGATCCGCTACCCCGTGGCCGTGCTGGCCGACGGCGACGGCCCCGAGGCACGCGCCTTCCTCGACTTCCTGAAAGGCCCGCGGGCGGCGGACATCTTCCGTACGAGGGGCTTCGGACTGGTGGGGGATCCGTCTTGAGCAACTGGCTCGGCCCCGATGAGTGGGAAGCGATCGGCCTTTCGCTACGCGTCTCGATCTGGGCCGTGCTGGCCAGCCTGCCTCCGGGGCTGTTCACCGCCTTCGCGCTGGCGCGGTGGGAGTTTCGCGGCAAGCAGCTGGTGAACGCGCTGGTGCACTTGCCGCTGATCCTGCCGCCGGTGGTGACCGGCTATCTGCTGCTGCTGACCTTCGGGCGCAAGGGACCGGTGGGGGCGTGGCTTTACGATCTGTTCGGCGTCACCATCGCCTTTCGCTGGACCGGCGCGGCGCTGGCGGCGGCGATCATGGCCTTTCCACTGATGGTGCGCGCGATGCGGCTGGCGATCGAGGCGGTCGATCCCAGGCTTGAGCAGGCGGCGGCGACACTGGGCGCGCCGAGGATCTGGGTATTCGTGACCGTCACCCTGCCGCTGGTCCTGCCCGGCATCATCGCCGGGGCGGTTCTGGCCTTCGCCCGCGCAGTGGGCGAGTTCGGCGCCACCATCACCTTCGTCTCCAACATCCCCGGCGAAACCCGGACCCTGCCTCTGGCGATCTACACCTTCCTGCAGGTGCCGGGCGGAGAGACGCGGGCACTGCACCTGGTGGCGATTTCGGTGGCGCTGGCGGTGGCGGCGCTTCTGGTATCGGAAATCCTGGCCCGCCGGGCCGCGCGCAGGGTGGCCGGGGCATGAGCCTGCGGGTGGAGATCGCGCATCCCTTCGCCGGGTTCCGGCTGGGTGTCTCCTTCGAGGCTCCGCCGGGCATCACCGCCCTGTTCGGTCGCTCCGGCACCGGCAAGACCACGGTGGTCAATGCGGTTTCCGGCCTGCTGCGGCCGGCGCGCGGCCGGATCGAGCTGGCCGGCGAGATCCTGTTCGATTCGCGCCTGGGCGTGAACCTGCCGGTGCACCGGCGGCGGCTGGGATACGTGTTTCAGGACGGACGGCTGTTTCCGCATCTTTCGGTGCGCCAGAACCTGACCTATGGCGCGCGCTTTGCCCCCCGCGGGGCGCAGGGGCCGTCGCTGGAGGAGGTCTGCGCGCTGCTGGGCATCGGCGCGCTGCTGGAGCGCCGGCCGGGGTCGCTTTCGGGTGGAGAGAAGCAGCGGGTAGCAATCGGCAGGGCGCTGTTGTCGCGTCCGCGGATGCTGTTGATGGACGAGCCGCTGGCGGCGCTGGATGCCGCGCGCAAGGAGGAGATCCTTCCCTACCTGGAGCGGCTGCGCGACCGGACCGAGATCCCGGTTCTCTATGTCAGCCATTCGGTGGCCGAGGTGGCGCGGCTGGCCACCTTCGTGGTGGTGCTGGAATCGGGGCAGGTAGCGCGGGCGGGCACGGCCGAGCGGGTTCTGTCCGATCCCGCCACGGTGCGCCAGATCGGCCTGCGCGAGGCCGGTGCGGTGCTGGGCGCGACCGTGATCCGGCATCACCCGGACGGGCTGACGGAACTCGCGGTCTCGGGCGGGCGGCTGTTCCTGCCCGAGACGGATGCGCCGGAGGGGGCGCAGCTGCGGGTGCGCATTCTTGCCCATGACGTGATCGTGGCGCTGGAGGCGCCGCACGGGCTTTCGGCGCTCAAT
>JALTNO010000201.1 GCA_027000645.1 Paracoccaceae bacterium
GACCGAGTTCCGCTTCAACAACCGCAAGAATGACCTCTACAAGACCCTGCTCAAATCGTGCAGAATGAAACCGCTCAGACACTGAGCTGGTATAGACCCTGCCGGAAATACTCTCGGGGGGTGCGGGGGGCAGACGGCCCCCCGCGAAAATCTCCGGGCGAACAGCCCGTCGCTCAGCTCTTCATGCTGTCCCAGAAGGACTTGACCGTCGAGAAAAACGACTTCGATTCAGGGTGGTTGTCTTCGCTGAGGTCCTCGAATTCGCGCAGCAATTCCTTCTGCCGCGCGGTCAGGTTGACCGGAGTCTCCACCGCAAGCTCGATGAACATGTCGCCCATGCCGCCCCCGCGCAGCGCCGGCATTCCCTTGCCACGCAGGCGCATCTGCCGGCCCGACTGGCTGCCGGCCGGGATCTGGACCCGCCCGCGCCCGCCATCTATGGTCGGCACCTCGATCGCTCCGCCCAATGCCGCCGTCACCATGCTGACCGGCACCCGACAATACAGATTCACCCCGTCGCGTTCGAACAGTTCATGCGGCGCGACCTCGATGAAGATATACAGATCGCCCGGCGGGCCGCCGCGCATCCCGGCCTCGCCCTCGCCCGCCAGCCTGATGCGGGTGCCGGTTTCCACGCCAGCCGGGATGTTCACGCTCAGCGCCCGGTCCTTGTGGACGCGACCCTGACCGCCGCAGCTGCGGCATGGATCCTTGATGATCTGCCCCATCCCCGAACAGGTCGGGCAGGTCCGTTCGACGGTAAAGAAACCCTGCTGCGCGCGCACCTTCCCCATGCCCGAGCAGGTCGGGCAGGTGGTGGGTTCGACCCCGCCTTCGGCGCCGGTGCCGTTGCAGGCCGAACAGGAAACCGATGTCGGCACGTTGATGGTCTTCTGAATGCCCGAATAGGCCTCTTCCAACGTCACCTGCAGGTTGTAGCGCAGATCCGCACCGCGCATGGCCCGCCGGCGGCCGCCACCACGCGCGCCCATGATGTCGCCGAAAAGATCGTCGAACACGTCGGAAAAGGCGCTGGAGAAATCGCCGCTGCCGAAACCGGCGCCGGGGCGCGGACCGCCGCCCATGCCCCCATCGAAGGCCGCGTGGCCGAAGCGGTCATAGGCCGCCCGCTTGTCCGCGTCCTTGAGAACCTCGTAGGCCTCGTTTGCTTCCTTGAACTGGGCCTCGGCTTCGGGGTTGTCCTTGTTCCGGTCCGGGTGCAGCTCCTTGGCCTTCCTGCGGTAGGCTTTCTTGATTTCGTCGGCCGATGCGCCCCTGCTCACGCCAAGGATGTCGTAGTAGTCGCGTTTAGACATCGGTTCGCCCTTCTTGCCGCAAAGGAAACGGGCCGGCCCAATGCCCGGACCGGCCCGCCCCCGTCTGGCTCATGCCTCAGCCACGCTTGCCATCGTCGAGATCCTCGAACTCGGCATCGACGATGTCGTCCTCGCTCGGACCGGCATCGGCCGCAGCGGGCTCCTCGCCGGCGCTCTCCTGGCTGGACTTGTAGATCGCCTCGCCAAGTTTCATGGCCGCTTCGGTCACGTTCTGGATGCCGGCGCGGATCTTGTCGGCATCGTCCTTCTCGATCTCGTCCTTGAGCGCGGCAATCGCCAGCTCGATGGCCTCGATCGTCGCCGGGTCAACCTTGTCGCCATGCTCCTCGATCGACTTCTCGGTCGAATGGATGAGGCTTTCGGCCTGGTTCTTCGCTTCGACCAGTTCCTTGCGCTTGCGGTCTTCCTCGGCATGGGCCTCGGCATCCTTGACCATCTTCTCGATCTCTTCCTCGGACAGACCGCCCGAAGCCTGGATGGTGATCTTCTGTTCCTTGCCGGTGCCCTTGTCCTTGGCGCTGACCGAAACGATGCCGTTGGCGTCGATGTCGAAGGTCACCTCGATCTGCGGCATGCCGCGCGGCGCCGGCGGGATGTCTTCGAGGTTGAACTGACCCAGAAGCTTGTTGTCCGCGGCCATCTCGCGCTCACCCTGGAAGACCCGGATCGTCACCGCGCTCTGGTTGTCCTCGGCGGTCGAGAAGATCTGGCTCTTCTTGGTCGGGATGGTGGTGTTGCGGTCGATCAGCCGGGTGAACACGCCGCCCAGGGTCTCGATGCCGAGGCTCAGAGGCGTAACATCCAGCAGCACCACGTCCTTGACGTCGCCCTGCAGCACGCCGGCCTGGATCGCGGCGCCCATTGCGACCACCTCGTCCGGGTTCACGCCCTTGTGCGGCTCCTTGCCGAAGAACTTGGTCACTTCCTCGATCACCTTCGGCATCCGGGTCATGCCGCCGACCAGAACCACCTCGTCCACGTCCGAGGCCGAGATGCCCGCATCCTTGAGCGCCGCCTTGCAGGGCTCAAGCGTGCGCTTGATGAGGTCGGACACCAGCGATTCCAGCTTGGCCCGGGTCAGCTTCATCACCATGTGCAGCGGCTGGCCGCTGTTGGGGTCCATCGAGATGAACGGCTGGTTGATCTCGGTCTGGCTGGAACTGGACAGCTCGATCTTGGCCTTCTCGGCGGCTTCCTTGAGCCGCTGCAGCGCCATCTTGTCCTTGGTCAGATCGACGCCGTGTTCCTTCTTGAACTCGTCGGCGAGGTAGTTGACGATCCGCATGTCGAAGTCTTCGCCGCCAAGGAAGGTGTCGCCGTTGGTGGATTTCACCTCGAACAGACCGTCGTCGATTTCCAGGATGGTGATGTCGAAGGTGCCACCGCCAAGGTCATAGACCGCGATGGTTTCGGAATTCTTCTTGTCCAGGCCATAGGCCAGCGCGGCGGCGGTCGGTTCGTTGATGATCCGCAGCACTTCCAGCCCGGCGATCTTGCCGGCGTCCTTGGTGGCCTGGCGCTGGGCGTCGTTGAAATAGGCGGGCACGGTGATGACCGCCTGCGTCACTTCCTCGCCCAGGAAGGATTCGGCGGTTTCCTTCATCTTCTGGAGGATGAAGGCGGAAATCTGCGAGGGCGAATACTTCTCGCCGCGCACCTCGACCCATGCGTCGCCATTGCCGCCATCGACGATCTTGTAGGGCAGGTTCTTCTTGTCCTTGGCCAGATCCGGGTCGCCGATGCGGCGCCCGATCAGGCGCTTGATGCCGAAGATGGTGTTTTCGGGGTTGGTGACGGCCTGGCGCTTGGCCGGCTGGCCGACCAGCCGCTCTTCTTCGGTGAAGGCGACGATCGAAGGCGTCGTGCGTGCGCCTTCCGAGTTCTCGATCACCCGCGGTTGCGAGCCATCCATGATGGCAACGCAGCTGTTGGTGGTGCCGAGGTCGATTCCGATGACTTTGCTCATTTTGTTCGATCCCTTTCAATTCAAGGCGATTACCCGAGACCCGAACCCGTTACGGCATCCCGGCCCCGATTTGCGTTGCGCGGATTGTCCTGCATACCCGCGCGTCCCGGCGTATATAGGGACAGGAAAACTGGGCTGCAACCGTCGCGCATCGACGGTTTTCACGAATCTGTGAGCAATTTGGCAATACTCTGGCAAGGGATGCCGGGAGATGACGGAAAAGCTGGTGATCCGGGGCGTCGAGTTGTGGAAATCGTGGCTGGACGAGGCGGCCCAGGCCAGGTTGCTTGCCGCCCTTCGGCCGGTGCTGCAGGCGGCGCCGGCCTTCTCGCCTGAGACGCCATGGGGCCGGCGCATGTCGGTGCGGATGACCTCGGCGGGGCGGTACGGGTGGTATTCCGACCGCCGGGGCTATCGCTATGTGACGCGCCACCCTTCGGGAAATCCGTGGCCACCCATCCCGGCCGAGGCGCTTTCGATCTGGAAATCCGTTACCGGCCTTGCACGCGAACCCGACTGCTGCCTGATAAACTGGTACGGCGAAGGGGCGCGGATGGGGATGCACCAGGACCGGGACGAGGCCGACTTCTCCTGGCCCGTGCTGTCGGTTTCGCTGGGCGACGACGCGCTGTTCCGGGTGGGGTCCGTCACCCGCGGCGGCCGCACCGAATCGGTGTGGCTGAAATCGGGTGATGTCGCGGTGATCGGCGGGGCCGCCCGCCTGGTCTATCACGGGATCGACCGGATCCGTTTCGGCTCGTCCCGGTTGCTGCCGGAGGGCGGGCGGATCAACCTCACGCTGCGGGTCGTGGAGTGACGTCTCAGCCACGCGCGGCCCAGCTGCGCGAGATGCGGCGGCGGGTGAAGAATTCGCCCATCAGTCCGACCGTCATCAGCACGATTCCGACCCAGAACGCGTATTCCCAGGTGCTGAAATGCGGGTTGTAATTGATGAAGATGAACCCGCGTGCCTGGTCGATGATGTGGAACAGCGGGTTCCAGTCGAACATCGCCAGCATGAAGGCCGGCAGCGTGTTGGCGACGAACATCTTGCCCGACGCGATCATGTTCGCGCGGCGGTAGATCATCATCAGGATGTTGACCAGCGACGGCGCCCACGGCTTGAGCGCGAGAAAGACCATCCCCACGCAGCAGCCGGTGAACCATGCCAGCAACAGCATGCCCAGCGACGGGATCGGCTGATCTATGGTGATCGGGGTGAAGGCCGTGTGATACACGAAAAGGATCGACAGCACGGTCAGGACCTGGATGTAGAGCGACGCCAGCGCCCCGGACACCACCGAAACCATCGTGTTCATGGGACCGTGAAGCATCAGCGGACTTGTCGGCCC
>JALTNO010000202.1 GCA_027000645.1 Paracoccaceae bacterium
CGACCATCTCGACCCCGTCGATCTCGTGCCGTTCGCCGAGGACGACGGCGCGATCGACTGCTTCGCCATCCGGCCCCTTCACCTTCACGAAATCCAGCCCCATGCGGGTGGTGACCACCTCGGCGGGCACCAGCAGCGCGGTGTCATAGGCCACCGGAAGACTGACGAGGATGCGCGCGTTGACGAATTCGCTCGACAGGCCCTCGACCTCGACATCCGCGATCACGCGCCCGTTCTCGATCTTGGGATAGACCTTGGCCAGGCGCCCGGTCTGGCTTTCATCGCTGCCGCCGATGCGGATATCCATCCCTTCCTTGAGAAACTGCGCATGGCGTTCGGGCACCGCCAGTCGCAGGAAGAAGCCGCCGCCGGCAATGGACGCAACCACTTCTCCCGGCATCAGCACCGACCCGGCCGTGACCGGCACGCTGATCACGCGCCCGCTGATCGGAGCCAGCACGGCCCCTTCGGCAACCCGCTCTTCCAGCACACGGCGTTCGGCGCGGGTCGCCTTGATGTTGTTTTCCAGAACCTCGACCTGGGTACGCAGCGAATCAAGCTGCTGCGCCGTGGCCACCCCGCGCTTGAGCAGCCCCTCGCCGCGGGCCAGCTCGGTCCGGGCGTTTTCCAGCTGCGACAACAGCGCCTCGACCTTCGAATCGATCGACTGCATCTGCAGCGCCAGCTTCGGGTCCTCGATTATCCCGATCTGTTGTCCCATCTCGACAAGGTCACCCTCTTCCACGGTGACCTCCTGCAGCGTTCCGCCGATCCGCGAGCGGGCCGGTACCGTATCGCGTGCCTCGACCCGACCGAACACCGACTTCCATTCCGTGACCGGCATCTTCCTGACGGGCACTTCGGCCGCCGCCGCCAGGGGCGCCAGCACCCCGATCAACATTCCAAGCATCAGCCTGCGCATCGTCTCAACCCCGCGTTCCAAACTTTGCCGCCCTCATATGCGGTTTCATGAATATATTTCAATCCCGGTTTTCATGGTCGCAGGAAACAACCGCCGCGAAAACCGGAAAAAGAAGGGAAAACCGCCATGCACAAGAAAATGTTACGCTGCGGCACGGGAGCGGAGGAAACTGCCTCAGGTCGCGCCCGGAAGATATTTTCCGGTATTTTCCACGATCCAGTCCAGCACCGAACGAACCGCCTGCGCAGGTTCGCTGTCGGCGCGATGAACGATGAACCAGTGCCGCACGATCGGCATGCCCCGCGCCCGCACCGCCACCAGCCGGCCCGACTCGAGCTCCTCATGCATGGTATGAGCCGACAGGATCGCGACCCCCAGCCCGGCGATGACCGCCTGCTTGATGGTCTCGTTCGACTCCATCTCGGTATAGGCATATTCCCGCCCGCGCCCGATCTCGTCGAGATAGCGCATGGTCAGGATCCGCGTCCCCGAACCGGGTTCGCGCAGCACGAAATGCTGCGACAGGATTTCCTCGGCGCCGACCGCTTCCCCGCGAGCCAGCGGATGATCCGGTGGCGCGACCAGAAGGTGGGGATGCTCGCCGATCGACTGGGCGGTGACCAGGGGCTCCCTCGGCGGGCGCCCCATGATGACCAGGTCCAGCTCGTCACTTTCCAGGTACTGCATGATCCGCGCCCGGTTGCCGATGCGCAGCACCACGTCGATGTCGGGGAAGGCCTCTCGCAGCTTCACCACCAGCCGCGGCGCATAATATTTCGCGGTGCTCACGACGCCCAGCGTCACCGTTCCCGACAATCCCCGGGCCAGCGTGTCGATCTGCCGGATCGCCTTTTCCAGCGCCGAATGGGAAATGTGATGGGCGCGCAGAAGCGCCCTGCCCTCGGGCGTGGGCTGAAACCCGTCGGCGGTGCGGGACAGAATCGGGCGGCCGATGATTTCTTCCAATGCTTTCAGCTGGCTGTGAACCGCAGGCGGTGTTAGCGACAACATTTCCGCCGCCGCCGAAATCGTCCCCGTCTCGCAGACCTGCGACAATGCGCGCAACTGCTTGATTGTTATGGCGTTGAGACGCTGCATTCAGAGAAATCTAATCCACATTCAGAAGATTAAAATTTATTAGAATACCGGAACGGCAATATCAACCTTCTTGGAACCCGAGGTTGGGAGGCCTCTCCACAGATGGATCACACCCCTGTCATTTCCGACGACCTGATCCCCGAAAACCTGCGCCCCGTCATCCGGACGCTGGCCGGGATCGCAACCGAACTGGCCCGGACCATCGCCAGCGGCCCGCTGGGCGGCGCGCTGGGCGCCGAGGTCGGCTCGAACACCGATGGCGACAACCAGAAGGCGCTGGACGTGCTCGCGGATGAACGCTTCGCCGCGGCGCTCAAGGGTTCGGGCGTGCGCTGGTATGCCTCGGAGGAGCGCGAAGACGTGGTCGAGATCGACCCCGAGGGCACGCTTGCGCTGGCCATCGACCCGCTGGACGGCTCGTCCAACATCGACGTCAACGTGTCCATCGGCACGATCTTCTCGATCCGGCCGGCAAAGGATGGGGGCGAGGAAAGCTTCCTGCGCCCCGGAACCGAGCAGATCGCCGCCGGGTATTTCATCTACGGCCCGCAGACGGCGCTGGTGGTGACCTTCGGCGATGGCGTGCAGCATTATGTGCTCGACCCGGTGGAGCGGGTGTTCAAGCTGGCCGACGCCGGCATGAAGATCCCCCCCTCGTCCACCGAATTCGCCATCAACGCCTCCAACTACCGTCACTGGTCGAAACCCATCCGCGCCTATATCGACGACTGCCTCGCCGGCAGCGAAGGCCCGCGCGGGCAGAATTTCAACATGCGCTGGGTGGCCTCGCTGGTGGCCGAGACGCACCGGATCATCTCGCGCGGGGGGATCTTCCTCTACCCCTCGGACGCCCGGCCCGGATACGAACACGGTCGGCTGCGGATGGTCTATGAATGCGCCCCCATCGCGATGCTGGTCGAACAGGCCGGAGGGCGCGCCACCACCGGAACCGACCGCCTGCTGAACCAGGTGCCCGACAGGCTGCATGCGCGCACGCCGCTGGTGTTCGGATCGACCGACAATGTCGATCGCGTCACCGCCTATCACGACCTGCCCGACGAAGAGGTGTCCGCCCTCTTCGGTTCGCGCGGGCTGTTCCGCACATGAGGTGAACCAAGACATGTCCAGGAAACACCCGATCATCTCGGTCACCGGCTCTTCCGGCGCGGGGACCACGACCGTCAAGGAAACCTTCATGCAGATCTTCCGCCGCGAAGGCGTGAAGGCGGTCACCATCGAAGGCGATGCCTTCCACAGGTACGACCGCGCAGCGATGAAGGCCGAGCTGGAGCGCCGCAAGGCCGCCGGCGACGAGACCTTCAGCCATTTCAGCTATGACGCCAACGAACTGGAAGAGCTGGAGAAGGTCTTTCGCACCTATGGCGAGACGGGCAAGGGCTACACCCGCCATTACGTCCATGACGACCGCGAGGCCGAGATGTGGGGTTCGCCTCCGGGAACCTTCACCGAGTGGGAGGAATTCGAGGAAGGCTCCGACCTGCTTTTCTACGAAGGCCTGCACGGCGCGGTGGTCAACGACAAGGTGAACCTGGCCGAACTGGCCGATCTCAAGATCGGCGTGGTGCCGGTCATCAATCTGGAATGGATCCAGAAGATCCACCGCGACAAGGCCGCGCGCGGCTATTCCACCGAGGCCGTCACCGACACCATCCTGCGGCGGATGCACGCCTATGTGCACTGTATCTGCCCGCAGTTCATCCAGACCGACATCAACTTCCAGCGGGTGCCGGTGGTGGACACCTCCGACCCCTTCATCGCCCGCTGGATCCCCACCCCGGACGAAAGCCTCGTGGTGATCCGCTTCAGGAACCCGCGCGGCATCGACTTTCCCTATCTCGTCTCGATGATCCAGGGATCGTGGATGAGCCGGGCCAACTCGATCGTCATTCCGGGAAACAAGCAGGACCTGGCGATGCAGCTGATCTTCACCCCGATGATCGAACGTCTCGTTTCCGAATCCAGGCGCGCCTGAGGTATCACCATGAACCAGCAAAGCCAGATCGCTACCGACAGCGAAAAGCTGATGGCCAATGCCATCCGCGCCCTTGCCATGGACGCCATCCAGGCGGCGAAATCCGGTCATCCCGGCGCGCCGATGGGCCTGGCCGACGTGGCCACGGTGCTGTTCAACCGCTTCATCAATATCGACCCCTCGGACGACAAATGGCCCGACCGCGACCGCTTCGTGATGAGCGCCGGGCACGGCTCGATGCTGATCTACGCCATCAACCACCTGCTCGGCTATGACGACATGGACATGGACCAGCTCCGGCATTTCCGGCAGTGGGGCTATCGCACCGCCGGACACCCGGAATACGGCCATGCCAGGGGGATCGAGACCACCACCGGCCCGCTGGGCCAGGGGATCGCCACCGCCGTGGGCATGGCGCTGGCCGAGCGGATGCACAACGCCCGCTTCGGCGACGATCTGGTCGATCACCGGACCTGGGTCATCGCCGGCGACGGCTGCCTGATGGAGGGCATCAGCCACGAGGCCATCGACCTTGCCGGGCATCTGCGGCTGGGCCGGCTGACGGTGCTGTGGGACGACAACCGCATCACCATCGACGGTTCCACAGACGTCTCCACCTCGATGGACCAGCAAAAG
>JALTNO010000203.1 GCA_027000645.1 Paracoccaceae bacterium
CTTCCAGCAGGATGGCGATGGGAGTGTTGACCTTCACCCCTTCGGTGCCTTCGGGGACGAGGATTTTTCCGATCACGCCGTCATCGACGGCCTCGAATTCCATCGTCGCCTTGTCGGTTTCGATCTCGGCAAGGATGTCGCCGCTGGCTACGCTGTCGCCCTCTTTCACCAGCCACTTGGCGAGCATGCCTTCCTCCATGGTCGGCGACAGGGCGGGCATCAGGATTTCGGTTGCCATGTCTGTCTTTCCCCTCAGGCGTAAATGTCGGTCCACAGCTCCTCGAGCGGCGGCTCGGGGCTTTCGCGGGCGAAGTCGGCGGCCTTGTTGACGATCGCCTTGATTTCCTTGTCGATCGCCTTCAGGTCGTCCTCGGTGGCGTGTTTGCCGTCAAGCAGCAGCTGGCGCACATGCTCGATCGCGTCGCGGGTTTCACGGATCTTCTGCACCTCTTCGCGGGTGCGGTACTTGGCCGGGTCCGACATGGAGTGGCCGCGATAGCGGTAGGTCTTGACCTCGAGGATGTAGGGCCCCTTGCCGGCGCGGCAATGCGCGGCGGCCTTCTCGCCTGCCGCCTTCACCGCCAGCACGTCCATGCCGTCCACCGCCTGGCCGGGGATGCCGAAGGCCTCGCCGCGGGTGAAGATGTCCGGGGTCGAGGTGGAGCGCGTCTGCGCCGTGCCCATGGCATACTGGTTGTTCTCGATCACGAAGATCACCGGCAGCTTCCACAGCGCCGCCATGTTGAAGGTTTCATAGACCTGGCCCTGGTTGGCGGCGCCCTCGCCGAAATAGGAGTAGGTCACGCGGCCGGTTTCCCCGTACCTGTCGGCAAAGGCCAGCCCCGCCCCCAGCGGCACCTGGGCGCCGACGATGCCGTGGCCGCCATAGAATTCCCGTTCCTTCGAGAACATGTGCATCGAGCCGCCCTTGCCCTTGGAATAGCCGTCCGCGCGCCCGGTCAGTTCGGCCATCACCCTGCCCGGATCCATGCCGCAGGCCAGCATGTGGCCGTGGTCGCGATAGGAGGTGATCCGCCGGTCGCCTTCGCGGGCGGTGGCCTCGAGACCGACGACGACCGCCTCCTGCCCGATATAGAGGTGACAGAACCCGCCGATGAGCCCCATCCCGTAGAGCTGGCCCGCCTTTTCCTCGAATCGGCGGATCAGCAGCATGTCGCGGTAGAACCCGGTCAGTTCCTCGGCTGAGATGTTCGGTTTTCTCGTGCTTTTTCGCGCGGCCATGGGGGAATGCCTCCTCCTGGGAAAAATAGTTTAGCGTTAAACTATCTCATAAATGATTTTTCCCGGGAAGGCGAGAGGGAATATGACGCGCGATCGCGGGGGCCGGGTCGGGCCCTTGCGGCGGCGTGCCGGCCGGCTTTTCCGGGGGTGGTGTCGGGTCAGCGGATCACCAGTTCGTCGGCGCGCAGCAGGCCCAGGATCGAGCGCGCCTGCTGATCCAGCAGATCGAGGTCGAGGTAGTCGTCGGAAAGGCGGCGGGTGAGGTTTTCCATGCGCGCCACCTCGGCGTCGAGCCGATCGAGTTCGCGTTCCAGAGCGCGTTTCTCGGCCAGGATCTCGATCCGCCGGAACAGGCCGAAATCGCCCTGCACGGCGGCAAAGGTGAAATAGGTGCCCACCGAAAAGGCGACGGCGAAGAAAATCAGCGAACCAAAGCTGTAGCGGTTGGAACGGGTCACGGTCATCTGCCCTGAACTGCCTCGAAACGGCGCCTCTGGCGGGCGCTTTGCGTGAACGTGCCACAAGCGGGCGGCGATGGGAATCCCCGATCGTGCGGCGCTTGGCGACGCGGCGTCGGCGTGGCCATGACGCAACGACGCTCTGGCCCGACTCGCCCCCGCGCGGCATGCTGGCCATGACCCGCGAGGAGGAGCCACCATGACCCGTATCGCCCCCGCTGCCGATCTTGGCACTCACGAAGTCATCAACCAGCCGCTGCCCCCCGGAGGGCGCGACCTGTGGGCATCGGATGCGGCCCTGCGCGATCACGCGGCGGCGGCCGGTGCGCGAACCGACGCACTGGCCCGTGCCGGTGCCGATTATGGCAACGAGGCGCTGTTGCAGGCGGCCGCCGACGCCCGGCGCGATCCGCCGCGGCTGCAGCTGTTCGACCGTTCGGGGCGGCGGCTCGACGAGGTGGTGTTCAACCCCGGCTATCACCTGTGCATGGCCACGGGGATGCGGCTTGGCTATGCCCATGCCGCCTGGGACGGGGCGCCGGGCGGCCATGCCACCCATGCGGCGCTGGTCTACATGCAGGCGCAGGTGGAGCCGGGCGTGGGCTGCCCGCTGACCATGACCTATGCGGCGGTGCCGGCGCTGGCGGCCGATCCCGAGCTGGCGGCGCTCTGGCGGCCGAAGCTGACCTCGGCCGAATACGACCCGTCGGTGCGGCCGGTGACGGAAAAGGCCGGCGCCACCATGGGCATGGCAATGACCGAGAAACAGGGCGGATCGGACGTGCGCGCCAACACCACCCTGGCGGTGCGCGACGGCGAGGGCTGGCGCCTGACCGGGCACAAGTGGTTCTGCTCGGCGCCGATGTCCGATGGCTTCCTCACGCTCGCCCAGGCGCCGGGCGGGATCACCTGTTTCCTTGTGCCGCGCTGGCTGCCCGACGGCACCCGCAACGGCATCCGCATCCAGCGGCTCAAGGACAAGATGGGCGATCGCGCCAATGCCAGTTCGGAGATCGAATATGTCGATGCCTACGCCCACCGGCTGGGCGAGGAGGGTGCCGGCGTGCGCACCATCATCGAGATGGTCCACCACACGCGGCTGGACACCGCGCTGGCGCCTGCCGGGCTGATGCGCGCGGCCCTGGCCGAGGCCTACTGGTGGGTGCAGGGCCGCTCCGCCTTTCAGCGTCGGCTGATCGACCAGCCGCTGATGCGGGCGGTTCTGGCCGATCTCGCCCTCGACTGGGAGGCGGCGGTGGCGGCCGGTTTCCTCGTCGCCCGCGCCTTCGATCGCGGCGACGAAGAGGGGCGCGCCCTGGCCCGGATCGGCGTGGCGCTGGCGAAATATCTGAACAACAAGCGCTGCGTGGCCGTGGTGGCCGAGGCCATGGAGGTTCTGGGCGGCATCGGCTATGTCGAGGAAACCCCGATGCCGATGCTGTTCCGCCAGTCGCCGCTGAACGGCATATGGGAAGGATCGGGCAACGTGATCTGCCTGGACATCCTGCGCAGCCTGGCGCGCGAGCCGCGCGCAGGGCAGGTACTGGATGCCCTGTTCGACGGTCTGCGCGGCCAGGATGCGCGCTTTGACGCGGCGCTTGCCGCCCACCGCGATCGCTGGCCCGGACTGCCGCCCGAGGCCGAGGCCCGCTGGTTCGCCGAAAGCCACGCCACGCTGCTTGCCGCCGCCGCCCTGATGCAGACCGCTCCGGCCGCGGTGGTGGACGGCTTCCTCTCCGGCCGGGTCGAGGGGCGGCGCGGTTCGGTGCCGGGGGCGATCTCGGGGCTGGACGAGGCGGCGATCCTGTCCCGCCTCGGCGGCGCGGCGGAGGGCTGACCCGCCGGCCCTTCGGGCCGGGGGGCTCTGCCCCCGTCGCGGCAGGCCGCGACTCCCCCGGAGTATTTTCCGGCGAGATGAAGAACAGGAAGGAAGAAACGGTTTCCCGGCGGCGAGGCCCCGTCCTGCCCGCGCGGGTAGGCGGGAGCGCTGGTGACCGCGCAAGAGGCGTGCAAGGGGAAGGATGCACAGGGTCCTTCGGGGCGGGGGCGTCCGAGGGCGTGCGACAATTTCGCGCCGGCGATTCCGCGACGGTGCCCTTGCCGGCGGAGGCGGGCGGTCTATGTCGGTAGCGACCGTGCCGTGCCCGATGCGGGCGGCGGCTGCATGCGGACAGGGGACACACCCGGACGGAAGGGGAGACGAGGACATGACCGACAAGGCGACCACGCTTGAAAACCTGCAGACCGCGCTGTCGATGGAACTGAGCGCCGCCGCGCAATACCTGCTTCACGCCCATGTGCTCGAGGACTGGGGGCTGGATCGGCTGGCCCGGACCATGCGCGCCGAGATGAACGAGGAGCTCGGCCATGCCGGCGCCTTCATCGACCGCATCCTGTTCCTCGGCGGCAAGCCCGAGATGCGCCAGCAGAAGACGCCGCATCTGGCCGCGGATCTGCGCGACATGTTCGAAACCGACCGCGCCGACGAAAAGGAGGCCATCGTCTTCTACACCCGCGCCGCCCGTGCCGCCAATGACGCCGACGACATCGGCTCGCGCGCGCTGTTCGAACGCATCGTGATGGACGAAGAGGGGCACTGGGGCTGGCTCGACCAGCAGCTTTCGCTGCTGGAGCGGATGGGCGAGGCCGCCTATATCGCCAATTTCATGACCGGCGAAAGCGGCGAGGGCACGGCCTGAGCGCCCCCCCCCGCAACCTCACCCTCGCGCGGCCTTACCCCATGAGTGCGGCCACGCCCGGCAGGGTCTTGCCCTCCATCCATTCGAGGAAGGCGCCGCCGGCGGTCGAGACATAGGTAAAGCCATCGACCACGCCCGCCTTGTTCAGCGCCGCCACCGTGTCGCCGCCGCCGGCCACGCTGCGCAGCCGGCCGGCCCGGGTCAGCTTTGCCGCCTTGCGCGCGGCCAGGGTGGTGGCGGTATCGAAGGG
>JALTNO010000204.1 GCA_027000645.1 Paracoccaceae bacterium
GACTGCGCAGCGGTGTTGGAGCGAAAGCGGATGCGCACCCAGAGCCCTTCGGGCCGTATCTCCGCCGCCTCCACTACGCCAAGCTGGTCGCGCGTGGTCCTGGCGTTGTGCGCGTCCAGAACGGGCGCGCCGACAAGCCGCGACAGGTCTGCGTTGTCCAGCGGCAGGCGCTCGATGAAGCCCGCGCGCTGCACGTCCGCGCCGGTGGATACGATCGCCTCGATGGTGCGGGCGGTCGGGTCCAGCGTGGCCGGCTGTGGCGTGAAGGTGCGAATATGAACGGTCATGCGGCAACTCCCCTGTCGCGGGCGCGCTCAGCGTCCAGTTCGTCGATGTCGCGGCCGCGCGCGGCAACAACTTCCTCGCGGGATTTCAACCCGGCCTCGATCGCGGCCACATCGGCCGAAACCTCCTTGGCCGGGTCCACCCATTGCCAGCCGGGCGGCACGAAGCGCACGGCGTGATAGTCGGCATTATCGGCCGGGATTGCGCCGGCCAGCGCCTGCACGTCGATCCAGCGATGCCAGAGCGGGCGCAGGAATTGCCCCTCGATCAGCGTTCTTTGCAGCATCTCGGCGCGGCGGCGGAATTCCAGCAGGCCTACGCGGGCCGAAGAATAGTTCGCTTCCGCCAGATCGCCGCTCAGCTGCTCATAGGTCAGCCCGGCCCCGGCGGCGATTTCGCGATCCTGGGCGCGCAGGAACCCCACCGATTGGGTCAACCCGCTGCCCGCGCCGGAAAAGGTCACATCCGCGCCGGGCGGAAGAATGCGCATCGCTCCCGGCTCCAGCGCCACGTTGAGCGCAGAGCCGGAAGCATCGCCATCAAAGCCCGCCCCGCTGCCGTCCGGGTCGCGGATGAATCCGGTCATCAGCGCTGCCACCTTTTCGCGCATCAGAAGCGCATCGGCGGTTTCATCGCGATCACGCAGTTTCAGAAGCACCGGCGCAAGCCACGAAAGCCCGCGCATCTGGCCGGGAAAGAGCCGATCGAAGATGTGCAGAATGTCGCGCGCCGGGATGCGCACCGGAGCTTCGTAGGTGGCGAAGGTCGCGCCCGGCACATCGCGATAGACGTGATAGGCCAGCACGTTGTCGGTTTCGTCCAGTTCGATCCCGGCCACGATTCGCCGGCCGTCGCCAAGATCGCGGGTCAGATTGGCGTCGATCTGCTCGGGCGCGATCTGTTTCAGCCGAAGATCGCCCTCTTCGGTCACGATCATCTGCACGAAGGCTTCGCCGTCGCGCACAAGCCCGCGTGCGAGCGGCAACAGGAGCGGCGCGATCATGGCTTCGAAGGCGACATTCAGGCCGCGTGCCGTTTCCCGGTCCGGGTGTTGCGAGCGGGCATTCCAGCCGCCGCCTCCGACCAGAGCCGAGGCCCATGCCTCGACGATCCGGTTTGCTTGGGCGCTGTTGAGGTAAAGGGCCGATGCGCGCTTTTCCACGGTCTGCCGGGCCGCGAGGGTGGATTGCGGCGCGTTCAGGATCGCAGGCGCACCTTCCCACCGCCGGCCACCGCCGCCGGCCTCGATGCCCGAACGGCGAAAGAGCTTTCGCCACCATCGCGCCGATGCGCGTCGGGTCTGGCGGGGAGGGGCGTTCATCTGGCGCGCCCCTTCTGATGGTCGCGGCGGCGCTCGACCTCACGCACAAGACGGCGGGCTATGACGGCAATGTGGGTCATACCTTTTCGCCCTCCGCATTGTCGTTGATGCCTAGTTCGCGGGCGGCTTCGATCACATACAGTGCCGCGCGGCCGGCATCGACCAGCAGCACCCGAACAGGGTTCGCATTGTCTTCGCGGCCAGTCTCGGCAATCCAGTTTCCGAGCTCTTCGGCCGGCCCCGCGAACCAGCGCGAAAACCGCCGCCCGTGATCGCCTTCATGGCGGCTCTGGAAGATCACCCCGCCCAGGAACACCCGGTGCGCAACCAGATCGCCGAGCGTTTCGTAACGCAGGCGGGCATGGCTAAGCGCGTTGAAGATAACCTTGTGCGCATAGCTGGGCGGCACCCCGCCGAGTTTGCTTTCGCCGTCGCCTTCCCCGCCGATCAGATCGAGCGTCATGCGCAACGCGAAGGCGTCGCGAATGGTGAATCGCCAGTTCTTGCGAGCGGATTCGTTTTCCGGGCCGCCATGGAACGGCAGCTGCTCGTGGCGGCGCAGGTTATCGAATCGTTTCTTGTCAGTTGCGGCGAGGTGCAGAAGTCCAGCAAGGCGCATGTCAATTCTCCTGTTTTGCAGCAGAATTACAGCCAACTATCTTGTGCTGTCAAGTTGCTGCGAAAATTTTACAAGCTGCACCCGGTCAGCGCTCTTGCCTCTACCCAGAGAGCGCCCGTTTTCCAGTCCGAGAACAAGCCGCCCCTGCATGTGTCGCAGATCACCTTGGCGGCAAAATCGGCGGCAGTGAGGCTGGGCAGTGCCATCATGTGGCGTTCAACCGCCTGCATTTCCTCGAAAATCAGGTCTTCCGCCTCGCTGTCTTCTTCGTCGTTGTGCCTGATCCGGAGCCGCTCATGCTCACGAAACAGGCTCAGAATAGGGCTATCTGCGCTTGCGAAAGTATTTCTGGGCAGCAGCACCAGCGGCGCGGCCAAGGCGGCGCGGCGGGTGACGCCGGGCAAAGCGGGATTGTTCGCGCGAACGCGGTCTTTGGGCATTGTGTCGGTCTCCCAGTCTGCTATGATCCTAATGGATCAATATACATGCTGATCCCTAGGGATCAAGGGGCAACATGACAGGCAACCAACTTCGGGCAGCGCGATCGTTATTGGGATGGACCCAGGCGCAGTTGGCGGATGCGGCTGGGCTATCGGTTCCAACGGTGAAGCGAGCAGAAGGAAGCGGCGCGATATCCGCGTCCGAAGAAGCCATTGCTGCAATTCGTACTGCCCTCGAAACTGCCGGGGTCGAGTTCATCCCAGAAAATGGTGGTGGGCCGGGGGTGAGACTTCGAAAACCTGGAAGGCATTGAAAAATAAGGAAATATAACCTGAGGAAGGGTCAAGGATCTATGAGAACGCCTGACGCAGCATCCATTGTCGTCGCGATAAAAGATTGTTTTGCAATTGATATTTGGGAACAAGATTTCTATGAGCCGTTCAAATCCTGCGGTGACCCAGAAGAGTTGATTTGGGGGTACAATAGCCACGAAACAGTTTATCGAGCCACCCTTTGTTTCAGTCTCATATCTCTAAGAAAAATGGCAGATTTTCTGGAAAACAAGAAAAAAAGACGTGATGATATAACGATCTCCGATTTCGGAATGGATTTCAAAGCTTTGACGGGTCAAGAGACTCTGATTGACGATCGGATGAGGGAGAAAGTGAATAAAACAATTGCCCACCTCACTCATCTCGGAGAAGCAAATAATGAGGATTTAGAGGAACTTAGAGCCGAACTTGAACGCTGTCGCCCGACGCTTGAAAAATTGGCCGACATTTTTTTTGACAAAATCAAAGTTTGATCAGGAACCATCCGACCGCTTCCGTCGTTTCTACCGCTCATCGCCTCATCCACTTGGAATCCAATACCGGTGCCGATCGCGCCTGTGGTTGGGCGTCACCAGTCAACTCAGCGCGACGGCGGCTCCAATCCGGGTTGATCAGCTGGCGCGCGGCGAACGCGTAGATCACGCAGTCCAGCGCCTCGGCGCGTTTGCCTGGGATGCGCTCGAAGCTGCGCACCGGCTGACCGCGCCGGTAGCGCACAACGGCGCGCTCGCTGGCAAGCTGTTCGAACCAGACCGGCGGCAGGTCGGCCGAGAACCGCACCAGCCCTTCGCGGGCAAGGCGGGCGAACAGCTGCGTCTTGATCGTGTCCACCCCGACGATCCACAGCCGCGCGCCGGTTTTCGTTCTGCTGCCGGCGCGTTCGATCGGCGGGCGGTTGCCGGGCGCGCCTTTGATCGCCACCACCTTGCGCCGGGTGCGCGGCGTGGCAAAGGCGGTCACTGCGTTCATGGTGGTGCCGTCGCCCGCGTCGATCGCCATCGCCTCGATGCCGATGCGCCCGCCCAGAGCATGCCGGAACCGCTGGCCCAGAAGCTCGTCAAGCGCCGCCCAGGTCTCGGGCGCATCCCACTCGCCCCATAGCACCTTGTGGCCGAGAATGAAGGCAGTGCCATCATCGCCCCAACCGGTCAGCGTAATTTCCAGCCGGTCGTGCTGAACGTCGCAGCCAGCGGTCATCGCCAGCACCGCCTCGGGCACCGGGTCAAGCCCCCAGCCTTCGGCGCGGGCGGCAAGGTCGCTCTCGTCCAGCTCGTCGCCCTCGCCCCGCCAGCCTTGGGCAAGGATGGTGTTGACGAAGGTCTGCAAGGTCAGGGGATCGTCCTTGACGGCGAGAAATTCCGCCACCAGCTTCGGCCAGGCGGCATTGGCGTGCAGGCTCACCAGCGCGTTGAGGCGAAAGCCCGCATGGCCCTCCACCTCGGACCGGGTGCGGTGCCAGCGCCCGGCGGCGACCATCTCGGGCTTGGCGCGCTCGGGCGTCTCGGCCGCGCAATGGGGGCAGCGGCGGCGGGCGGTCTCGGGCCGGCCTTCATCCCAGACGATCTGCTCCCAGGTGATTTCGGCGAAAGCACCGCATTCAGGGCAAGGCACCTCGAAGATGCGCTGATCGGATTGCGCCCAGG
>JALTNO010000205.1 GCA_027000645.1 Paracoccaceae bacterium
ACCGGGACCGGTTCGTGCTCAAGGGCGGCATGCTGGTGACCTTGTGGACGGAAGACCCGGGGCGGTTCACCCGCGACGTCGATTTCCTCGGCTTCGGCGAAGACGACGAGGCCAGCCTCAGGGAGGCGTTCGAGGCCATCCTGTCGATCGACGCCGGCGACGGGCTGGTGTTCGACACAGCCAACCTGACGGCGGCACCGATCCGGGATGACCAGGTCTATGGCGGGATGCGCCTGAAAACCGTGGCGCGCCTTGGCACGACGAGGATTCCGATAACCGTCGATATCGGCTTCGGGGATGCGCTCGCAGAACCGGGCTATCGGATCGACTATCAATCGCTGCTGGATTTTCCGGCGGCCAATATCCGTGCCTATTCACCGGAAACGGTCATTGCCGAAAAGTTTCAGGCGGTCGTTGCGCTGGGCATCGCGAACAGCAGGATGAAGGATTACTACGACCTCTGGTCACTGCCGAAGTCCGTGCCGATCGACCGGGAAAGGATGCGGGCCGCGCTGCGAAAGACTTTTGTGCGGCGTAATACCGAGCTGCCGGTGGCGCGCCCGCCGGGGCTTTCGGTGGAATTCTCGCAAGACCCGGAAAAGGCAGCGCAATGGGCCGCGTATTCTGAAGCGACGGAGCTTGATGCAATGTCCTTCCGTTCCCTCGTCGATGAAATCTGGGAATGGATCGCCCCGATCTGCAGGGAAGCTGCTGACAGGGGCTAACCCGCGCCTGCACGATTATTCTTTCCCGAAAGGGGCGCCCGTGAGCGCTCACATCCTGATTGGGAATTTCTGAAACCGCCATGCCCACCACTCGCGAATTCATCCTGCAGGCGCTGCTGGCAGCCCTGCAAACCGTGCCCGCGACCGTCCTGCGCGGCGAGGTGCTGCCCGAGCGCGTGCCGGCCGGGGGCCTGCTGATCCTGCGCGACGGCGAGCCGGGTGAGCCGGCGGTGACGCTGTCGCCGCTCGCGTACCACTACCAGCACCGCGCCGAGATAGAGGCGGTGGTGCAGGGCGCCGGCCGTGAGGCTGCCTTCGACACCCTCTGCGCCAGCATTGGCGCCGCCATCGCCGCCGACCGAACGCTGGGTGGCCTCTGCGACTGGGTCGAGGGGGAAGCGCCGCGGCCGGTCGATCTGCTTGTCGAGGGGGCGGCGAGCCTCAAGGCGGCGGTGATACCGGTCGTCCTGCACTACACCACGGCCGATCCGCTCGGTTAACAACAACAACCACAGGAGAACACCATGGCACGCGCCCAAGGGGCGCGGTCGCAGCTCGCGGCCGCGTTCGAAACCACCTATGGCACCGCGCCCACGAGCGGCTTCATGCAGATGCCCTTCGCCAGCGCCTCACTCGGGGCCGAGCAACCGCTTCTGGCCTCCGAGCTTCTCGGCTACCGTGGCACCGCATACGTTATGTTCGAAGAGCTCGACCTCACCCCCTTCGGCAACCGCATCCCGCAGCTCTCCTTCGAGGTGTTCCGCCCGCTGGTGGAGGCCGACACCGCCGAGGGCATGGTGCGTTCGGTGACCATGATCCCCGGCTCGGGCGAGTTCGTCCATGCCGCCGAGCCGATCACCCGCGGCACGGGCGGTTCGACTGCCTCGGAGAACGTCAACAACCAGACGGGCCAGCCGGACATTCTGGCCGCCCTCGACAACCTGCAGGCGGCGGCGCCCAATATCGGGAACGTCAGCCTCGTGGTTTCGTGGTTCGGCCTCGATCTGCGCGCGGGCAACTGCCAGATCAGGCCCGGCGTCGAGATGGCGACCAAGACCACCACGCCGAAGACTTGGTCCGTGAATGGCGTAACGCGGAGTTGATCTCGACTGGGCGCTACCGCCTCACCCGCCTGCTGCGTGGGCAGCGGGGCACCGAGGACGCCATGGGCAATCCGGCACCCACTGGCGCGAGGGTGGTGATCCTCGATACCGCCGTCCAGCCCCTCTCGATCGCCGAGGCCGATCTCGGCATTCCCTGGAACTGGCGCATCGGGCCGGGTACTTCCGCGCCCTCGGACGTCATCATGCAGGCACTGACCTTCACGCCCTCGGGGCGCGGGCTGATGCCCTTTGCGCCCGCTCAACCTCGGATGCGGCGCGAGGCGAACGGCGATCTCGCCATCCGCTGGCTCCGGCGCGACCGGGCGCTCTCGGCCGACAGCTGGGTGCTGGCGGAGGTGCCGATGTCGGAGGCTGCGGAAAGCTATGAACTGGAGATCCTGAGCGGCGGCACCGTGCTGCGCAGCGTCACGGGACTGGCTGCGCCCACCTTCACGTACACCGCCAGCATGCAGACCGCCGACTTCGGCGGCACGGTTGCCGGCGTTGACGTCCGCATCTACCAACTCGGCCCGCTGGGCCGCGGCGTGCCGCTTGCCACCACCCTCACCGTCACGGAGGCGTCATGACCACGCCCAACCTTGCCCTGCCATTGCTTGCTGCCGCCCAGGCCCAGAAGCATGTCACCGTCAACGAGGCGCTGGCCCGCCTCGACGGGCTGGTGCAGATCTCGGTGAAGGACCGGGGTCTCGCAGCGCCGCCTGCCAGCCCGGCCGAAGGGGAGCGCTACATCGTGGCGGCTGGCGCCACCGGGGCTTGGGCCGGCTGGGACGGCGACGTGGCGCTGTTCACGGGTGGGGCATGGGTGCGGATGCCGCCCAGGGAGGGGTGGCGCGTCCGGGTGGAGGATGAAGGCGTGCTGCTGGTGCGCGTAGGTGGAGCGTGGCTGACGCTCGAGGCAGCGCTGAACCTGCTGGTACGCGGCCCGGCCGTCGAGGTGGCCCGGGGGCAGAGCGGATCATCCATCGGTCTGCACGTGGACGAAGAGCTGCTCACCGGTCTGTCAGGCGCCTCGGTTACCTCGACCATCGCCATCCCCGACCGGGCCATCGTGCTCGCGGTATCCACCCGCACCGTCACGGGCATCACCGGGGCGACGTCCTACGATTGCGGGGTCTCTGGCGACACGGCCAAGTTCGGGGGCTCGCTCGGGATCGCCGCCGGCAGCACCAATGTCGGCGTCATCGGCCCGCAGGCGTTCTATGCCGATACGCCGGTCGTGCTCACCGCCAATGGCGGCAACTTCACCGGCGGTGATGTGCGCGTCGCGATCCAGTACCTGCTGCCGACCGCGCCAGCCGCGTGATCTCCAACCACCACAAGGAAACGACCATGACCCCACCGCACAAGGATGCGGGCTTCGTCCGCATGCCCGAGGAAGACTTCGAAGCCATCCTCGCCCGCGCCGCCGAGAAGGGCGCCCGCAGGGCCCTCGCCGATGTCGGACTCGAAGGGCCTGAGGCCGCCATCGACATTCGCGACCTGCGCACCCTGCTCGCGAGCTTGCGCATGGCGCGGCGCACCGCCTGGCAGACCGCCGTGCGGCTCGTCACCACCGGCCTGCTGCTCGCGCTGATCGCAGGCGTGGCGGTGAAGCTGAAGATCTTCGGAATTGGAGAGTGAACATGAACGTGGACGAGATTGCCCGCGAGATCGTGGCGCGCGAGGGCGGCTTCGTGAACGATCCGGCAGACCCGGGCGGCGCCACGAAATACGGCGTGACCATCGGCACCTTGCGTGCGCTGGGCCTTGATGCGACCGGCGACGGGCGGGTGACAGTCGAGGACGTGAAGGCCCTGACCCGAGCCGATGCCGTGCGCATCTTCCGGGAGCGGTATTACCACGGCCCCCGCATCGATCTGCTGCCCGAACCACTCCAGCCCTCGGTATTCGACATGCAGGTGAATGCCGGCAGCAATGCCGTGCGCATCCTGCAGCGTCTGCTGGCCGAGTTCGACGAGCCGGTGACGGTGGACGGGCTGATCGGGCCCCAGACGGTTGAGGTCACGAAGCGCGCTTATGAGAAAGCCGGGCAATACCTGGTCGATGCCTACGCCATCGCCCGGCGCAACTATTACTTCTGCCTCGCCGACCGCAAGCCCTCCTTGCGCAAGTTCGCCCGCACCCGCGCCGGCACCAAGGGCGGCTGGATCAAACGAGCGGAAGAGTTCATGCGGCCCCGGTACCGGATGACCGAGTCCGAGTTTGCGGAAAGGGTGAAGGCATGGGATTGATCGAGGGGCTGTTCGGCTGGTTGTTTGGCGGCGGGCTGAAAGACGTGCGCGAGACTGTCGAGACCTTCCGGCCGAACGCCGAGGCCGAGGCGCAGCGGACGGCTGAGTTCCAGGCCGCGGCGCTGCGCGAATTCGGCGCCGAGTTCCGCCCGCAGCGCGGCCTGTTCGACCGCATGATCGACGGCCTGAACCGCCTGCCACGGCCGGCCATGGCGCTGGGCGTGCTGTTCCTGATCGGCTCGGCGATGGTCGACCCGGTCTGGTTTGCTTCCCGCATGCAGGGCCTCGCACTTGTCCCCGAGCCGCTGTGGTGGCTGCTCGGCGCCATCGTCAGCTTCTACTTCGGCGCCCGCCATCAGGTGAAGGCGCAGGAATTCCAGGCGTCGCTCGCAGAAACGCTGGCCCGCACGCCACAGGTGGTGCGGAACATCGAGGCAATCCGGGCATTGCGGGCGGACAGCCCCGGGGTGGCGGATGTGGGAGACGAGGCCGAGGTTGCGCTGGGCGTGATGGAGTCGGGGGAGAACAGGGCAGTCACAGACTGGAAAACCGCAGATCGGA
>JALTNO010000206.1 GCA_027000645.1 Paracoccaceae bacterium
CCGCTCCACCGTTTCGCGCTCGAAGATCTCGATGACATCGCCGGGGCGGATATCGTCGTAGTTCTCGAAGGCCATGCCGCATTCCTGACCGGACTGGACCTCGGCCACCTCGTCCTTGAACCGCTTGAGCGTCTTCAGGGTGCCTTCGTGGATCACCACGTTGTCGCGCAGCAGCCGCACACCGGCCGAGCGCCGCGCGACGCCTTCGGTGACCAGGCAACCGGCGACCTTGCCGACGCCGGAGACCTTGAAGACCTCCTTGATCTCGGCATAGCCAATGAAGTTCTCGCGGATCTCGGCCGACAGAAGGCCGCTGGCGGCCTTCTTCACGTCATCCACCAGGTCGTAGATCACCGAGTAATAGCGGATCTCGACCCCCTTCTGATTGGCGCTGTTGCGCGCCGGGGCATTGGCCCGGACGTTGAAGCCCAGGATCGGCGCCCCGGACGCCTCGGCAAGGCCGACATCGGTTTCGGTAATGGCGCCCACGCCCGAATGCAGCACCCGCACGCGCACTTCCTCGTTGCCGACCTTTTCCAGCGCCTGGACGATGGCCTCGGCCGAGCCCTGCACGTCGGCCTTGACCACCACCGGCAGTTCCTTGACGTTCTCGTCGGCCTTGGCCTTGGCCAGCAGCTGATCCAGCGTCGTCCCGGCGCCGGCGGCGGCGCGCATTTCCTTGGCCTTTTCCTGGCGGTATTCGGCAATCTCGCGGGCCTGGGCCTCGGTCTCGACGACGTTGAGGACATCGCCGGCCTCGGGCGTGGAGTGCAGGCCCAGAACCTCGACCGGAACCGAGGGGCCGGCCTCCTTGATGCGCTGGCCCTTGTCGTTTTCCATCGCCCGGACCTTGCCCCAGGTTTCGCCGACCACGAAAACGTCACCCTGCCGCAGGGTGCCGTTCTGCACCAGCACCGTGGCCACGGGGCCGCGGCCAACGTCCAGCTTGGCCTCGATCACCGCGCCACGGGCGGGACGATCCGGGTTGGCCTTGAGTTCGAGGATTTCGGCCTGCAGCGCGATCGCCTCCAGCAACTCGTTCAGCCCCTGCCCGGTGATGGCCGAAACCTCGACATCCTGCACATCGCCCGACAGCTTCTCGACGATCACCTCGTGCTGCAGAAGATCGGTGCGCACCTTGTCGGGGTTGGCCTCGGGCTTGTCGCACTTGTTGATCGCCACGATCATCGGCACGCCGGCCGCCTTGGCATGATTGATCGCCTCGACGGTCTGCGGCATCACCGCGTCGTCGGCGGCCACCACCAGCACCACGATATCCGTCACCTGCGCCCCGCGCGAGCGCATCGAGGTAAAGGCCGCATGCCCCGGTGTGTCGAGGAAGGTCAGAACCTGCCCGCTGTCGGTGGTCACCTGGTAGGCGCCAATATGCTGGGTGATGCCCCCGGCCTCGCCCGAGGTGACATTGGTCTTGCGGATCGCGTCGAGAATCGAGGTCTTGCCGTGGTCCACATGGCCCATGACGGTGATGACCGGCGGGCGCGGCTTCAGATCCTCGGGGCGGTCCTCTTCCTGCTGGATCACGTCCTCGACATCCGAATCGGACACCCGCACCACCTTGTGGCCGAATTCCTCGATGATGAGTTCGGCGGTATCGGCGTCGATGGACTGGTTCTGCGTCACCATCATGCCCATCTGCATCAGCGCCTTGACCACGTCGGCCACGCGCTCGGCCATGCGGTTGGCCAGTTCGGACACCACGATGGTTTCGGGAAGCTGAACCTCGCGGATCACCTTTTCGCGTTCGACCGGACCGCCCATCGCCTTCTGCCGAGCGCGCTGCTGCTTGCGCTTCATGGCGGCGATCGAACGCTGCCGGCCATCGCCCCCGGTCAGGGCCTGGTTGAGCGTCAGCTTGCCCGAGCGCCTGCCGTCGCTGCGCCCGGCCTTGCCGCGGCCGCCGCGGTTGTCGCGGTCGCGATCCGACTTGCGCGGCGTCGGTTGCGCCGGTGCCGGATGGGGCGCGGTTGCACGCGCAGGCTCGGGCTCTTTCGGGCGGGCCTTCTCGGCTTCGACGCGGCGGGCGGCCTCTTCGGCCTCGCGGCGGGCACGTTCTTCCTCTTCCGCGCGCTTGCGCATCGCCTCTTCGCGTTCGCGCTCTTCGCGTTCGCGGGCTTCGATCTCGGCGCGGCGGCGTTCGCGCTCTTCCTCGCGGGCCTTCTCCTCGGCCGCACGGCGGGCGGCTTCTTCGGCCTCGCGCGCCTTGGCTGCCTGAAGCGCCCTCAGGCGGCGTTCCAGCTCGGCATCCGAGATGCCCGCAGGGCGTTTCCCGGCATCTGCCGTCTGCTGCTTCTTCGACGGAACCGCAGGCTTGGCGGCGCCGGGTTTCGGCACCACCACGCGCTTGCGCTTGGTTTCCACCACGACATTCTTGGTCCGCCCATGGCTGAAGCTCTGTTTCACGTTCCCCGAACGCGCCCCGCCACGCAGGCCCAATGTCTTCTTGCCGTCACTATCGCTCATAAAGCTCTTTACCTTTCGCGGCCCTTGCCGCCTTCCGTTCCGCGCACCCCGCACAGGCGTTGTGCTTCCTCTACAACACGTTTGCCGAGTCCACCAGAGGCGAGCGCGGCATGTATCACGGATTGACGCCCGAATGCCATGCCCAGCTCGTCCGCGGTCAGGCAGCCGATATAATGCCCCCGGTACGGGGTGCTCAGCTTGGACTTGCCACGACCGGACCCATCCGTTGCCTGGATCAGGATCCCGGCCCGCCCGCGGGCCAGCCAGTCCTTCACCTTTTCGTATCCGCCGACCGCCTCGCCCGATTTCCGGGCAAGGCTGATCAGGTCGATGACCCGGCGCGCAAGCTGGCGTTCCACGTCCTCGACCAGCCCCTCGGGCACCACCACCGGCTGCCTGAGCGCGCGGGCGAACATCTTCTTCTTCACCGCCCGCTCCAGCGCCGCCCGGTCGGCGGACACATGAACGCCACGCCCCGGCAACCTGCCCAGGATATCGGGCACGACACGACCGTCGGGACCGGCAACAAAGCGGATCAGCCCGGATTTCGGACGCACCTCGCCGGTGGCGATGCACCTGCGCTCGGGCCCGTCCGGCCGCTTCTTCGAGACGCCGCCGCGGCTCATGTCAAACCCCGCGGGGCCTGAGATCAGGCCCCGGCCTCCTCTTGAGTGTCGCTGTCGCCCGCCTCTTCCCCTTCATCGGCGACAAGATCGGCCGGATCGACCCAGCCAAGCTGAATCCGCGCATTCATCACCAGGTTCTGCGCCTCTTCCAGCGACACGTCGAAGGGCTCGAGCAACCCGTCATCCTTCACCCGCTCGCCATCCACGGTGGTCCAGCCACCGGCCAGTTCCCAGTCGGCACAAGTGGCGAAGTCTTCCAGCGTCTTGATGCCGTCCTTTGCCAGCGCCTCGATCATCTGCGGGCTGAGGCCTTCGAACTCGATCAGGCTGTCCTCGACTCCCATCGCGCGGGCGTTTTCCAGCGCCGCGCGCGCTTGCGCGTCCAGGTAGTCGCGGGCACGCGCCTGCAACTCTTCGGCCGTGCCTTCGTCCACGCCTTCGATGGCCAGGAGCTCGTCCAGCTGGACATAGGCCACTTCCTCGAGGGTGGTGAAGCCTTCGGAAACCAGAAGCTGGGCGAAGAATTCGTCCAGGTCGAGCGTTTCCATGAACAGCTTGGTGCGCTCTTCGAATTCGGCCTGGCGGCGCTTGCTTTCCTCTTCCTCGGTCAGGATGTCGATATCCAGCCCGGTCAGCTGGCTGGCCAGGCGCACGTTCTGGCCCCTGCGGCCGATGGCCAGCGAAAGCTGATCCTCGGGCACCACCACCTCGATCCGCTCGGCCTCTTCGTCCAGGACCACCTTCGACACCTCGGCCGGCTGCAGCGCGTTGACCAGGAAGGTGGGAAGATCCTCGCTCCACGGGATGATGTCGATCTTTTCGCCCTGAAGCTCGTTCACCACCGCCTGCACGCGGCTGCCGCGCATGCCCACGCAGGCACCCACCGGGTCGATGGAGCCGTCATAGGACACCACCGCGATCTTGGCGCGACTGCCGGGGTCGCGGGCCACGGCCTTGATCTCGATGATGCCATCATAGATTTCCGGCACCTCCATCTTGAACAGCTCGGCCATGAATTCCGGTGCGGTGCGCGACAGGAAGATCTGCGGCCCCCGCGCCTCGCGGCGCACGTCCTTGACATAGCAGCGGATGCGGTCGCCGGGGCGATAGCTTTCGCGGCCGATCTTCTCGTTGCGGCGCAAGATCGCCTCGCCGGCGCCGACATCGACGATGACGTTGCCGTATTCCTCGCGCTTGACGACGCCGTTGATGATTGTGCCGACGCGGTCCTTGAACTGTTCATACTGGCGGTCGCGCTCGGCCTCGCGCACGCGCTGCAGGATCACCTGCTTGGCGCTTTGCGCCGCGATCCGGCCCAACTCCACCGGGGGGACCTCGGAAACGATCTCGTCGCCGGGGGCGGGTTCGACATCCTGGTCGACACCTTCCATCAGCATCCGGTCGGTTTCGCTGGGCGCGCGCAGCAGGAAGCGGCGGAAGTTCTCGGTGCCGGCCTCCTGCCCGTCCTCGTCCCGCAGATGCCGCACGCCGGGCAGCACCACCACGTCGGGCCGCGCGGCGGCCACTTCCTCGCGCGCCTGCCCGGGCGTCATCTCGGCCTGGTAGTTCTCCAACTCCTCGTCGGTCACGACGGTGCGCACGCGGGTGAAGGTGGCCCGGCCGGTGCGCCGGTCGATCGACACGCGAATGTCCATTTCCGAGCCGTAGCGGCTCTTGGCCGCGCGGGCGAGGCTTTCCTCCATCGCCCGGATCACCAGATCCGGGTCGATCATCTTTTCGCGCGCGACCGCCTCGGCGGTTTGCAGCAGCTCAAGCTGGTTGGCAGAGGTGATGGCCATCAGTTGTCCTCCTTCCCGGACCCTTCGGTCCGGATTTCGTCGAATTGGTCCTGGTTCAGAACGCCCGCGGATTTCCGCTGGCGCAGCATTTCCCTGATCAGGTCGTCGGTGAGCACCAGCTTGGCGTCGCTCAACCAGTCGAATTTCAGCCCGATCGTCACGGTTTCGTCGCCTGCCCCGCCGGCCGCGACGTTGATCAGCACCTCGTCGCCCTCGATCCCGGCCAGCACGCCGCGGAACCGGCGGCGCCCGTCGATCAGCTCGGCCGTTTCCAGCCGGGCCTCGTAGCCCTCGAAGTCCTCGAAATCCCTGAGCCGGGTCAGCGGCCGGTCGATGCCGGGGCTGGAGACTTCCAGCGTGTAGGCATCAAGGATCGGATCCTCGACGTCGAGAACCGCACCGATCGCATTCGAGATCTCGGCGCAATCGTCCACCTCGATCCCGCCTTCGCGCCGGTCGGCCATGACCTGCAGGGTGGTGGCCTTGCCGGCCATCAGCCGCACGCGCACAAGCTCGAAGCCCATATCCTCGATGACTGGGGTGATGATCTCGGCAATTCGCCGGTCCATCGCAGATTTCGCGATCAGGCTGTTGCTCATGTCGTCCTGGTTCAAGAGGCGGGCACAAAAAAACGGGCGCGCGGCCCGTTGCATTACTCCGGTGGGCTTCGGGTTTGGACCCCGAAGCGCCGCTGTCATCGCCCATATAGGGGGTTCGGTCCGCTTTCGCAAGAGGTTCCTGCCCTGCCCGCGCGATTGCCCTGCCCGCCGCCTACCACCCGGCCACCGCCTGCCGGATGTAGTCGTCCACCGCGGCGGCAGCGGCGTCGTCCAGGTGAAGGCCAAGCCGCGACCGGCGCCACAGGAAATCCTCGCCGTTGCGGACCCATTCGCAGGCGATGGACCAGTCCAGTTCGCGGGCGGTGATGGTGGCGCCGAAATCGCGGCCCAGATCCGCCGCCCTCCGGGCCGGCCCCAGGATCGTGAAGGCCTCGGTTCCATACATGCGCACCAGCCGTTCCGCCCAGGCGCGGTCGAGAAAGGCGTAGGTCTCCGTCAGCTCCTGCATCAGCCTTTCCGCCCCGTCCACCGGGAAATCCCCGCCCGGCAGCGGCGCCCCGGCCGTCCACGGCCCGTCCGCGCGCGGGAAGAAGGGCTGCAGGCGGGCCAGCGCCGCCTCGGCCAGGCGGCGATAGGTGGTGATCTTGCCGCCGAACACGCTCAGCAGCGGCGCGCCGCCCGCGTCGTCAAGAGACAGCACGTAGTCGCGGGTCGCGGCCGTGGCCGAACGCGCCCCGTCGTCGTAAAGGGGGCGCACCCCGGAATAAGTCCAGACGATATCCCTTTCGGTGACCGGTTCGGCAAAGTATTCCGAGGCCCGCCCGAGCAGGTAGTCGCGTTCCTGCGGCGTGCAGACCGGCGGTTCGTCAGGGTCGGCATGCTCGGCATCGGTGGTGCCGATCAGGGTGAAGTCGCGCTCGTACGGAATGGCGAAGATGATCCGCCCGTCGGTGCCCTGAAAGAAATAGCACCGGTCGTGATCGTAGAGCCTGCGGGTCACGATGTGGCTGCCGCGCACCAGCCGCACCCCTTCGTGCGAGGGGACATGAACGGCCTCCTCGAGCACCTTCGCCACCCAGGGCCCGGCCGCGTTCACCAGCGCCCGCGCCCGCACCATGCGTACACGGCCCGAAACCGCATCGCGCAGCGTGACCTGCCACAGCCCGTCCCGCCGCCGGGCCGAGGTGACGCGTGTGCGGGGCCAGATCCGCGCGCCCCTCTGCGCCGCGTCGCGGGCGTTCAGCACTACCAGCCGCGAATCCTGCACCCAGCAGTCGGAATATTCGTAGGCCTTGCGGAATTTCGGCTTCAGCACCCGCCCCGCCGGGTCGGTAGTCAGATCGAGCGACCGGGTGCCTGGCAGGATCCTGCGCCCGCCAAGGTGGTCGTAGAGAAACAGCCCCAGCCGGATCAGCCATGCCGGCCGGCGCCCCCTGAGCCACGGCATCACCACCGACAGCAGGCGCGAGGTGGGCGTGTCGCTGTCGAACCGCATGTCCCGATAAAGCGGCAGCACGAACCGCATCGGCCAGGAAATATGCGGCATGGCGCGCAGCAGCACCTCGCGCTCGGCCAGCGCCTCGCGCACCAGGCGGAACTCGAAATACTCCAGGTAGCGCAGCCCGCCGTGAAACAGCTTGGTCGAGGCCGACGAGGTGGCCGAGGCCAGATCGCCCATCTCGGCCAGCCCGACCGACAGACCCCGCCCGGCGGCATCGCGGGCAATGCCGCAGCCGTTCACGCCGCCTCCGATGACGAAGATGTCGAAAATGGCGTCCTCGGGCGGGGATTGCGCAGGTTCAGCCATCGGCCGGACCCTCGGGCATCACGATTTCGGTTCCGCCGCGCAGGGCGGCCCTGCGGAACGGATCGGGGGGGGACAGATCGGTCACAACATAGTCCAGATCGGCCACATCGCAGATGCGGACCGGTGCGGTGCGGTCGAACTTGGACCGGTCGCAGACAAGGATCGTGGTGCGCGCATTGCGCAGGATCGCCCGCGCGACGGAAACCTCGCGCGCATCGTGATCCATGACCGACCCGTCGGTATCGAGGGCGGATGCCCCGATCACCGCGTAATCGACCTTGTAGCGGGAAATGAATTCCACCGCGTCCTCGCCCACGATCGCCCCGTCGCCCTGCCGGACCGATCCGCCGACCACGATCAGCTCTTTCGACGGTGAACCGGCCATCATGTTGATGATGTTGATGTTGTTGGACAGAACCACCAGGTTGCGATGCCCCAGAAGCGCCCGCGCGACCTGTTCCGTGGTGGTCCCGATATTGATCGTGATCGAGCAGTCATCGGGAATCAGCGTCGCCGCCAGCCGGCCAAGCGCCTCTTTCGCACCGGCATTCAGCTTGCGCCTTTCGTTGTAATCGCGGTTCGAGGCGGAATGAACCCGCCGCGCCCCGCCATGGGTGCGCGCGACCAGGCCGGCCCCTGCCAGATCGCGCAGATCGGAACGGATCGTCTGGGTGCTGACCCCGAACCGGCGCGCCAGGTCTTCGACATGCACCCGGTCCTGAACCCGCAGGAGCGCCAGAATCCGCTCTTTCCTTTCGTGAACGCCCAATTTCCCGCCTCCAGGCCCGCCTTCGTCCTCTCTGACGTCCCGGAGGGGAAATATCAACCCGATTTCTTTCGTTTTCGTTTCGGCTTGTTTCCTTTTGCAAGATATCTGGCGAAATTCACGGACGATACGAAAGCTGCCCCGGCCCGCCGGGCGGGGGCGCGCCCCTCACCCCCAGTCGAGCACCACCTTTCCGCTCTTTCCCGATTTCATGGCGGCAAAGCCGTCCTCGAACTGATCGGCCGGAAACCGGTGGGTGATGATGCGCGAGATATCCAGCCCGTCTTCGAGCATGGCGATCATCTTGTACCATGTCTCGAAAATCTCGCGCCCGTAGACGCCCTTTATGGTCAGTGCCTTGAACACGATCCGGCTCCAGTCCACCGAGGCCCGGCCCTCGGGGATGCCCAGCATGGCGATCCGCCCGCCCATGACCATCACCTCCACCATCTGGTCGAAGGCCGCCGGGCTGCCCGACATTTCCAGCCCCACGTCGAAGCCTTCCTTCATGCCCAGATCGTGCATGACATCGCGCAGGTCGGTGGAGGAGGGATCGACGGGGATCACCTCGGTCACCCGCGCGGCCAGGTCGAGCCGGTCGCGGTTGATGTCGGTAATGACCACGTGGCGCGCGCCCACATGCTGCGCTACCGCCGCCGCCATGATGCCGATCGGACCCGCCCCGGTAATCAGCACGTCCTCACCCACGAGGTCATAGCTCAGCGCCGTGTGCACCGCGTTTCCCAGCGGGTCGAGGATGGCGCCGATCTCGTCGGGAATGGTGTCGGGCAATGGCACCACGTTGAAGGCGGGCAGCCGCAGGTATTCCGCGAAGCAGCCCGCCTCGTTCACGCCGATCCCCCGCGTCTCCGGGTCAAGGTGAAACCGCCCCGACCGGCTTTGCCGCGAATGGCGGCCGATCAGGTGGCCCTCGCCGGAACAGCGCTGGCCGATCTTCAGATCATCCACATGGCGCCCGGTTTCGACGATTTCGCCGGCGAATTCGTGACCGATGACCAGCCCCACCGGCACGGTCCGCTGCGCCCATGCGTCCCAGTTCCAGATATGCACGTCGGTGCCGCAGATCCCGGTCTTGCGCACGCGGATCAGCACGTCGTCGGGGCCGATCTCGGGCACCGGGCGGGTTTCCATCCACAGCCCCTCGCCGGGGCGGGCCTTGACGAGGCATCTCATCGTGCCGGTCATGCCACCACCCCCAGTTCGCGCCCCACCTTGCCGAAGGCGTCCAGCGCCCGGTCCAGATCCTCCAGGGTCAGGGCCGCGCTCATCTGCGTGCGGATGCGTGCCTGCCCGCGCGGCACCACCGGATAGAAGAAGCCCGACACGTAGACACCTTCGTCGAACAGCCGCTCCGCCATCTCCTGCGCAAGGCGCGCCTCGCCCAGCATCACCGGAATGATCGGATGTTCGCCGGGCAGCAGGTCGAAGCCCAGCCGCGTCAGCCCCTCGCGCCAGTAGCGCGCATTGTCGAACAGGCGGGAACGCAGATCGCCGCCGCCTTCGACCAGCCGCAGCGCCTCGATCCCGGCGGCAACGACGGCCGGCGGCAGCGAGTTGGAAAACAGGTAGGGCCGCGCCCGCTGCCGCAACAGGTCGATCACCGGCTGCGGTCCGGCGATATATCCCCCGATCGCCCCGCCCAGCGCCTTGCCCAGCGTGCCGGTCAGGATGTCCACCTCGACGCCGAAATGATCCGGCGTGCCGGCCCCGCGCGGCCCCATGAACCCGGTGGCGTGGCTATCGTCCACCATCACCAGCGCGTCGTATCGCTCCGCCAGAGCCCGAATCTCGGGCAGTTTCGCAAGGTAGCCGTCCATGCTGAACACCCCGTCGGTGGCAATCATCACGTGCCGCACCCCGTCGGCGCGGGCCTGCTTCAGCCAGGCCTCCAGGTCGTTCATGTCGCCGTTCAGGTAGCGATAGCGCCTTGCCTTGCACAACCGGATGCCGTCGATGATCGACGCATGGTTCAGAGCGTCCGAAATCACCGCGTCCTCGGGCCCCAGAAGCGGCTCGAACAACCCTCCGTTGGCATCGAAGCAGGCGGCGAACAGGATCGCGTCGTCCTTGCCCAGAAAGGCGGCCAGTTTCTGCTCCAGCTCGCGGTGAATGTCCTGGGTGCCGCAGATGAACCGCACGCTGGCCATCCCGAAACCGCGTTCGTCCATGGCCTCGCGCGCGGCCGCGATCAGCGCCGGGTGATCGGCAAGACCGAGATAGTTGTTGGCGCACAGGTTGATGACCTGCCGGTCCCCGACCATGATTTCACCCCCCTGCGGCGAAGTCATGAGCCTTTCGCGCTTGGTCAGGCCCTCGGCGTCGATCCGGGCAAGCGTTTCCGAGATGCGGGACAGGAACGATTCGGACATGGGCAACCCTCCTTCTGCACTCGTATCTATCATAGCGGAGGGATTTCCGAAATAGGGGATATTCAAAATGACGGACAAATTTCCGTAAAACAGGATTTTTGCCGCGCTGCAGGCGGGGCGCGGCCTGAAAACCCGGTTTCCCGTTCGGTTGCTGCCAGAGGATCCGGCCAGTCTCAGGCGTTCTTGACGATCAGGAAGGCCCGCGCCGGGCCGGACGGCGCGGCGATGCGGTGCGGCACGTCGGCCGCGTAGCGCGCCGAGTCTCCGACCCCGAGTCGTTCGGCCGCGCTGCCCGAACGAACCTCGATTTCCCCCTCGATCACGGTCAGCTGCTCGCTGGCGCCGCGGGTATGCGGCTGGCTGGCCAGCACCCCGCCCGCGTCGAACCGCAGGTCATAGACCTCGTGATGTCCGGCCTCTTCGGGCGGCGAAAGGATCCGGATCCGGCAGCCCTGTCCCATGTTGTCGATTCGCGGCACCTCTCCGGCGCGCAGAACGTCGATCCGGTCGGCCGTGTCCTCGCCTTCGAGAAGGCCGGCAAAATCGACCTGAAGGGCGCGGGTCAGGTTCCACAGGGTGGCGATGGTGGGGCTGCTTTCACCGCGTTCGATCTGGCTGACCATGGACCGCGACACACCGGAAAGGTTCGCCACCGCTTCCAGAGACAACCCCTTCGCCCGCCGCGCTTCCTTCAACCTTGCCGGAAGCCTTGACAGGATATCGTCGGCATTTTCCACCATGACGGATCTTGTGAAACCCCGCACCGCGTTTGTCAATCGACATGGGTGCGTCGGGCCGAATCATCGGGCGATTCGAAAGGCAGGAATACGTGAGGCGAAGATGGTGCCCAGGAGAGGACTCGAACCTCCACGTCCATACGGACACTAGCACCTGAAGCTAGCGCGTCTACCAATTCCGCCACCTGGGCCGGTGTCGTGAGCCGTGCGTTTAAGATCACTTCGCAGACGAGTCAATCGGAATTTCCGCGCCGCGGAGAAGTTTTTCCGCGGCGCGCGAACCGGCCGCCTTCCATCGGCGGTCCAGGCGGCCGATCGCGGCGTTTTGTGCCTTGTTTGCAAGGGGGGCAGGCGGTAGATCAGGGCCTGATCGAACTTGCAGGAGCCTTGGGATGTCCAAACTCGTCACGATTTACGGTGGATCGGGGTTCGTTGGCCGTTACATCACCCGCCGCATGGCGGCGGAAGGCTGGCGGGTCCGCGTTGCGGTGCGGCGCCCGAACGAGGCCCTGTTCGTCAAACCCTATGGCGCCGTGGGCCAGGTCGAGCCCGTGCTGTGCAACATCCGCGACGATGCCTCGGTGGCCGAGGCCATGCGTGGCGCCGATGCGGTGGTCAACTGCGTCGGCGTCCTCGTCGAAACCGGGAAGAACACCTTTCAGGCCGTCCACGTGGACGGCGCCGCCCGCATCGCCCGCATCGCGGCGCAGCAGGGGGTGGGGCAGATGGTTCACGTCTCGGCCATCGGGGCGGATGCCGAATCGGACAGCGATTATGCCCGCACCAAGGCGCTGGGCGAAGCGGCGGTTCTGAAGCACATGCCCGATGCCGTCATCCTGCGCCCCTCGGTCGTTTTCGGCCCCGAGGACCAGTTCTTCAACCGCTTTGCCGCCATGACACGCTGGGGTCCGTTCCTGCCCATCGCCGGCGCGCGGACGCGATTCCAGCCGGTCTATGTCGAGGACGTCGCCGCCGCCGCTGTGAAGGGAGTCCTTGGTCAGGCCGCGCCCGGAACCTACGAGCTGGGCGGCCCCGAAATCGCCACGCTGCGCGAATGGATGCAGGTGATGCTCGACGTGATCCATCGCCGGCGGATCATCATCGGCCTGCCGTTCTGGATGGCCCGGATCGTAGCCTTCGGGCTGGACATGGTGCAACTGGCCAGCTTCGGGCTGATTACCAACCGGATCGTCACCCGCGACCAGCTGCGCAGCCTTGCGCGGGACAATGTCGTCTCGGAGGGGGCTCGCAATCTTGCCGATCTCGGCATCCAGCCGGTTGCGGCCAAGACCGTCCTGCCCGACTACCTGTGGAAGTTCCGCCCCGGCGGCCAGTATAACGAGATCGTCCGCTCGGCCCGGCGGCTGAGACGCAGCTGACCCGTGACCGGGGGCCGGGGGGCGTTCAGCCCCCGTAGCCCCCATAGGCGATCACCAGCAGCACGACCCCCAGGAAGGCACGATAGACGACATATGGCGTAAAGCTGACGCTGCGCAGCAGCCGCATCATCAGCGTCAGCGCCAGCAGCGCTGAGACGAAGGACATCCCCGCCGCGATGACGCTGTCGCGCAGCGCCTGCGGGGTTGCGGTAAAGATCGCCTCGACCCCCAGCAGAAAGCCCGACGCCGCGATGGTCGGAATCGACATCAACATGGACAGCCGCGCCGCATCGCTGCGCTCGTATCCCAGCCGGCGCGCGCCGGTGATGGTGATGCCCGACCGCGAGGTGCCCGGCACCAGCGCCAGAACCTGCCACAGCCCCATCACCAGCGCATCCCGCACGGTCCAGTCGCCGGCAGCCTTCTCCTGCCCGCCGGTCCGGTCGGCCCAGTAGAGAACGAAACCGAAGATCAGCATCGTCCAGCCGATCACCTTCGCCGACCGCATGGCGTCGCTCAGACCCGTGAAGTGCAGCAGGGCGCCGGCCAGGATCACCGGAATCGTGGCCACGATCAGCCCCAGCGTCAGCCGCGCCCCCGGCGTATCCGCCCGGCCCCGAACAAGGCGCGGAAGACCGCCGAACCCGGCCTTCACATCGGACCAGAAGAACAGCGTCACCGCCCCCAGCGTGCCGACATGGACCGAAACATCGATCAGTTGCCCCTGGTCCCGAAGGCCCGTGAGGGTGGGCAGCAGAATCAGGTGACCCGAAGAGGAGACGGGCAGAAACTCGGTCAGCCCCTGGATCGCGGCAACGAGGATCAGTTGAAAAAGCGGCATCTCGACCAGCCCGGACATCAAAGGGAACGCGTGAATGCCGGTATAAGCGCCTGGCCGGGAAAGGAAAGCGGGTATTTAGGTCCGGTTTAACCCCTATTAATTGCTCCGATCGCCTCCACCGCAGCCGGTTGCGGCAAAATGGAGCATATTTAGGTCAGCACTTATGACTTTTCATTCACGCATCCTTGCCCTAGACATGCCCGGCAGAAAAAAGACGAGGGGGTCCGCATCGTGGCGAAGCAACCTATGCTGAAATTCGTTCAGATCGACCGGGACATGCCGAAAAAGCGCCCGGCCGAGGACCGCACGCGCGACTTTCACGAGATCTACGCCGAATTCGCCGACGCCAAGGCAGCCGAGCAGGCCAGCCGCTGCAGCCAGTGCGGCGTGCCCTACTGCCAGAGCCACTGCCCGCTGCACAACAACATTCCCGACTGGCTGCGGATGACCGCGACCGGGCGGCTGGAAGAGGCCTATCTGCTGGCCCAGGCGACCAACAGCTTCCCCGAGATCTGCGGCCGCATCTGCCCCCAGGACCGCCTGTGCGAAGGCAATTGCGTGATCGAACAGTCGGGCCACGGCACGGTGACCATCGGCGCGGTGGAAAAATACATCACCGACACCGCGTGGGAACGCGGCTGGGTCCGGCCGCTGGCGCCGGTCCGCGAGCGGCCCGAAAGCGTGGGCATCATCGGTGCCGGCCCCGGCGGGCTGGCCGCGGCCGACATGCTGCGCCGCGCCGGTGTCCAGGTCACCATCTACGACCGGCACGACCGGGCGGGGGGGCTTCTGACCTATGGCATTCCCGGCTTCAAGCTGAAGAAGGACGTGGTCATGCGCCGCGTCGAACAGCTCGAACAGGCCGGCGTGGAGTTCGTTCTGAACTGCGGCGTGGATGCCGACATCTTTGCCACCATCCGCGGCGAACACGATGCCGTCATCATCGCCACCGGCGTCTACAAGTCGCGCGATCTGTCCATGCCCGGCAGCGGCGCAAGGGGGATCGTCAGAGCTCTGGACTACCTGACCGCCTCGAACCGCAAGAGTTTCGGCGACGCGGTGGAGGCCTATGACAGCGGCGAGCTGAACGCCGAGGGCAAGCGGGTCGTGGTCATCGGCGGCGGCGACACGGCGATGGACTGCGTGCGCACCGCCATCCGCCAGGGCGCGACCAGCGTGAAATGCCTCTACCGCCGCGACCGCGCCAACATGCCCGGCTCGCAACGCGAGGTACAGAACGCCGAGGAAGAGGGCGTGATCTTCGAATGGCTCAGCGCGCCCAAGGGCTTTGTCGATCGCGACGGCCGGGTCAGCGGCGTCATGGTGCAGAAGATGCGCCTCGGCGCACCCGATGCCAGCGGCCGGCAGGCCCCCGAGGTGATCGAGGGCGCCGATTACGTGGAAGAGGCCGACCTGGTCATCAAGGCGCTGGGATTCGAACCCGAGGACCTGCCGGCCCTGTTCGGCCAGCCGGACCTTCCGGTAACCGGCTGGGGCACGATCAAGGCCGAATATGGCAGCGGCAGAACCGCCATGGAGGGGGTCTATGCCGTCGGCGACATCGTGCGCGGCGCTTCGCTGGTGGTCTGGGCGATCCGCGACGGGCGCGACTGCGCCCGGGCGATCCTGGAAGAGTTCGACCGCGCGGCGCGAATCGCCGCCGAATAGGCCGCCGCAAGCCCCGCCCGGGCAAGGCGAATGACGATATCAGGCGGCCAGGCCGCCACGGGCGGCGAAGGTGCCCGGCGCCGCGCCCGTCCCGACCGAAAGAGGAGAAAGCCGATGACCGAACATGACGCCAACTGGGTCCGCGACGAGCAAACCCGGCGCAAGTGGCTGGCCGAACACGGCATGTATCGCGAGGAATTCGAACATGCCTCCTGCGGGGTGGGGCTGGTGGTGTCGATCGACGGCAGCAAGAGCCGCAAGGTGGTCGAAAACGGGATCAACGCGCTCAAGGCCGTGTGGCACCGCGGCGCGGTCGATGCCGACGGCAAGACCGGTGACGGGGCCGGCATCCACATCCAGATCCCGGTGCCGTTCTTCTACGACCAGATCCGCCGCACCGGGCACGAACCGCATATGGATCAGCTGATCGCCGTGGGTCAGGTCTTCCTGCCGCGCACCGATTTCGCCGCGCAGGAAACCTGCCGCACCATCGTCGAGACAGAAATCCTGCGCATGGGCCACTACATCTACGGCTGGCGCCACGTGCCGGTGAATATCGGCGTGCTGGGCGAGAAGGCCAACGCCACCCGGCCCGAGATCGAGCAGATCCTGATCTCCAACGCCAAGGGCATCGACGAGGAACAGTTCGAGCGCGAACTCTACGTCATCCGCCGCCGCATCGAGAAGGCCGCGGCCGAGGCCAACATCCCCGGCCTCTACATCGCCTCGCTTTCCTGCCGCTCGATCATCTACAAGGGCATGATGCTGGCCGAGCAGGTGGCCGAATTCTACCCCGACCTTCTGGACGAACGCTTCGAGAGCGCCTTCGCCATCTATCACCAGCGCTATTCCACCAACACCTTCCCGCAATGGTGGCTGGCCCAGCCCTTCCGCATGCTGGCCCATAACGGCGAGATCAACACGCTCAAGGGCAACATCAACTGGATGAAGAGCCATGAAATCCGCATGGCCTCTTCGGCCTTCGGGGAAATGGCCGAGGACATCAAGCCGATCATCGCCCAGGGGTCGTCCGATTCGGCGGCGCTAGACGCGGTGTTCGAGGTGCTTGTGCGCGCCGGGCGCAACGCCCCGATGGCCAAGACCATGCTGATCCCCGAAAGCTGGTCCAAGCAGGCGGTGGAACTGCCCCAGGCCTGGCGCGACATGTATTCCTACTGCAACTCGGTGATGGAGCCCTGGGACGGCCCGGCGGCGCTGGCCATGACCGACGGACGCTGGGTCTGCGCGGGGCTGGACCGCAACGGGCTGCGACCGATGCGCTATGTGGTCACCGGCGACGGGCTGGTGATCGCCGGGTCCGAGGCCGGCATGGTCCCGGTGGACGAATCGGAGG
>JALTNO010000207.1 GCA_027000645.1 Paracoccaceae bacterium
CACGTTCAAACACACCAGATGCGCCTTCCAGAAGCGCCCGCTTCCAGCTGTGGATCATCGTCGGATGGACCCCGAACCGGCTCGCCAATTCGGCCACCGTCTGCTCACCCTTCAGCACTTCAAGCGCAACCTTCGCCTTAAAATCCGGCGAATGGTGCTTCCGTTTCGACATCTCTGATCTCCTTCTCGTCGAAGACCAGCAGACAACAAATCGTAGCTTGCGTCAGTGTCCGATTTTCTGGGGGTAGCTTACAGCGCGCATTGAACAACAAGGGCCCCTTGGCTACTGTAATTGCCAGGCGCGAAATCAGGTACCGGAAATGGAGATAACCAGGCGAGACTTTCTTGGCGCCGCGGCCCTGGCCGTGACTTCGGGGGTGTTGCCCGCCAGGGCGGCCAGGCCATTCCGGCTTGGGCTTACGCCGGTCTTCCTGGACAATGATGCGGCAGTGATCGAACGCCTGCAGGTTGCCCTGACCGGTGCCCTCGGTATCCCCGTCCAGATGGAGCAGCGCCGGACCTACAAGGAAGTCACCGAAATGCTGCTGGAAGGGGCGCTGGATGCGGCGTGGCTCTGCGGGTTTCCCTATCTGCAGAACCGGGACGCGCTGTCGTTGGTGGCGGTGCCGGTATGGAACGGCGCGCCGCTCTATCAATCCTATCTGATCGTCGGCGCGGGCGATGATGCGGCCTCGCTCGACGATCTCGAAGGCGACGTCCATGCCTTTTCGGATCCGGATTCGAATTCCGGCTTTCTGGTCACGGTTTCCGATCTGGCGATGAAGGGCCTGCGCGCCGAGGAGTTCTTTGGCCGGACGATATTCACCTATGGGCACCGCAACGTGGCGCGGGCGGTTTCATCCGGGCTCGTGCGTTCCGGCAGCATCGACGGCTATGTCTGGGAGGTGTTGGCGAAAATGGAACCGGCGATCACCGAAAATACGCGGGTCATCGCGCGGTCCGAATGGCTGGGCTTTCCGCCGGTCTGCGCCCGGCGCGACCGGATGCGCGATGGCGATATCATCGGATTTCAGGACGTGGTGCTGAATTTCGGCAATACCGCCGAAGGCCGCGCGGCGCTGGATCTGCTGCAGCTGGACGGGATGGCCAGAGCGACGCCCGAACTGTTCGACGGGATCGCCAGACGGATGCAGATCCTGAACAACCTGCGGTGATGCGTTTCTGGCGCAACCTTTCGCTGTCGCTCCGGGTGCCGCTTCTGGTGGTGGTGCTGATGGTGTCGGTCGGCATCATCGCGTCGCAGCTGGTGCTGTCACAGCTGGAACGCTTTCAGGTGACGCGCATCCGCGAACTGGCCCGGCTGCATGTGGAGGCGCTCTCGGTGGCGCTGGGACCGCATGTGCTGCGCAACGACATCTGGGAGGTCTATGACACGCTGCAACGCGCGGCCGGCGCCTCTGAAAACCGGCGCACGGTGTTTTCCGTCGTGGCCGATGAAACCGGGTCGGTTCTGGCTGCCACCGACCCGCGACGGGCCCCGGTCGACAGCGCGATCGCCGTGCTCAGCGCGGGCGCGCAACTGCCGGATGCCCTTTCGATCCGCAGCACCGATCCGCGTGTCCGGCTGCTGGCGCCGCTGGTCTATCAGGGGCGCACGGTGGGGCAGATCCTGACCGAGCTCGACATTTCCGACCTGCTGGCCGAACGCGACGCCACGCGCCGGCTGTTGCTGCTCGGCAATGCGCTGGCGACCGGGATTCTCGCCCTTCTGGGCTATCTGGCGACGCGGCGGATGCTGCTGCCGATCACCCGGCTGGTAAGCTGGATGCGCGACACCGAGGGCGCCCCACAGCCTATCCCCGACGAACAGACGCCCGCCGGTGACAGCGAAACGGCGCAGCTGGTGCGCACCTATAACGACATGGTCTGCGCCATCGAGGCCAAGGCCGAGGCCGAGCGCCGCCTGGCCGAACGGGAACGTTTCGTCAGCCTCGGGCGGTTGTCGTCTTCACTTGCCCATGAGATCAACAACCCCCTGGGAGGCCTGCTGAACGCCGCCGATACGCTGCAGCGATACGCCGACCGCCCCGAGGTCGTGCGCCAGTCGTCCGAGCTGATCACCCGGGGGCTGAAGCATCTGCGCGATGTCGCCAAGGCGACGCTGGACCAGAACCGGCTGGACTGGGCCGGCGCCCCCCTCAGCGCCGACGATTTCGATGACCTGCGCCTGCTGATCCGGCCCGAAACGACCCGGCGCGGGCAATCACTCGACTGGAAGGTCAATGCCGGGGCCGAGACCCTGGCAGCCTTCGTATCGGCGCCGGTACGCCAGATCATGCTGAACCTGCTGCTGAATGCGAGCGAGGCCGCCGGGCAGGACGGCAGGATCGGCGTCAGCGTCGAGGAAGGGGACGGCTTTCTGCACCTGCGCATAAGCGATACCGGCCCGGGCCTGTCGGAATCCGCTTGCCACCGGCTGCTCGGAATCGGGCACAGCACGCCCGGCGGCGGGGTCGGCCTGCAACTGGTGCATGATCTGGTGAGCCAGCTGAAGGGCCACATTCGACTGGACCGCGCCGAAGGCCAGACGGTCATCGAAGTCGACCTGCCGGTCCCCGGCCAACGGGAAGCCGCCCAATGCTGAACGGATTTCGCATAGCGCTTGTCGAGGACGACGATTTCATGGGTGGATCGCTGGTCCAGCGGCTCGAACTGGAAGGCGCCGAGGTACTGTGGATGAAGCAGGCGACGCGGGCGCTTGGGGCGCTGCGCACCCCGCGGGCGCCGATCGACGCGGTGGTCTGCGACATCCGCCTGCCGGACGGCAATGGCGAAGAACTGTTCTCGACGCTCTGCGCGACCACCACGCCGCCACCCTTCCTGTTCATCACCGGTCATGGCGGGGTCGAGCAGGCGGTGCGCCTGATGCATGCCGGAGCGGTGGATTATATCACCAAGCCGTTCGAGATGGCGATGTTCCTGGACCGTCTGTCGGGCCTGCTGAGCAAGGCGCCGAAAGAGGAATCCCCCGGGTACATGGGGGTATCGGAGGCGGCGCGGCGGGTTGAGGCGCTGGTGCTTGATGCGGCGCGAAACGACCGCTCGGCGCTGATCATCGGCGGGCCGGGTACCGGCAAGGGGCTGGTTGCCCGGCGCATACATGAGCAGTCCGACAGGCGCGCCGCCCCCTTCGTCATGGTGAACCTCGCGCGCGAGGCCGATCCGGCGGCGGTGTTTCTTTCCCCTGGCGGTGCACTCGACAGGGTGGGCGAAGGGGTGCTTCATATCCACGCGCTCAGCCTCCTTCCGGAGTCCGTCTGCGGGGTAATTCTGGAAGCTCTGGAACGCGGCTTCGCCGGGCGGATCGTCGCCTCCTGTGGCCAAGAGATCGACGCGCTGCGTGCCGGTGGCGGCCTTCAGGCCGAATTGATCTACCGTCTGGACATGCTGGCCATTCCGGTGCCTCCGCTTTCGGAGCGGCCCGAGGATGCGGTGTGGCTGATGTTTCGCCTGTTCGGGCAGTTCAATGCGCGCCGGCACGAACCGCTGGAAGGCATCAGCCGGCTCAGCGAAGAAGCGGTGCGCGCCCATGACTGGCCCGGCGGCGGGCGAGAGCTGCGCGCCCGCCTGGCCCAGGGTGTCTCCATCGCGCCCGGTCCGCTCCTGCAGCCGGCCGACCTGTTTCCCGAACGCCTGGCCGGAAAGGGAATGCCGCTCACCCTCACCGAAGCGCGCGAAGCGGCCGAACGGCGCCATATCATCGAGGTGCTCGACCAATGTGACGGCCAGGTCGGGAAGGCGGCCAGGATCCTGAAAGTCTCGCGCACCACGCTGTGGGGCAAGATGCAGAAATACGGGATCGGCAAGGGCCAGGGCTGAACACCCGGGGACGTGCCCTTTCAGGAGGCGCCCTGGCCGGCCCTGGCATGTTCGAAAATCTGAACACTGGGAAAATCAACTTAAAATCAACGACTTGGAATGACGCCAAGCCGGGATTCTCCTCTCAACAAGAAGCGGCGAACCGGTATCCTCCTTCTATCATGAACCAAGGGAGGAACGTGCGATGAGATGCAAGAACCTGGTAGATGTGGGCCGCCGGCAGTTTCTGCGCGGCGGTGCGCTTGCCGCTGCCGGGGCCGCCGCCGCGACGGTGACGACCGCACCGGCGCAGGCAGCTCCGGCCAATGCACAGGTCGATTACCCGTCAAACCGGCTGGCCAATATTGCCGATCTGTCCGTGAACGAGCCGATGGATATCGAATACCCGGACGCCGACAGCCCCGGGGTTCTGCTCAAGCTGGGCACGCCGGTGGAAGGCGGCGTCGGGCCCGATGGCGATATCGTCGCCTTTTCGGTGCTGTGCCCGCATCTCGGCTTTTCCATGTCCTATAACGGCGAAGACCGCACCCTGAACTGCCCGGGCCATTTCTCCCGCTTCGATGTCGAGGCTGGAGGGCAGCAGGTCTGGGGTCATGCCACCTCGAACGTGCCGCAATTCATCCTGCGGGTCGACGACAAGGGCGACATCTATGCCGAGGGGGCCAGTGACCTGATCTTCGGCCGCCCGTCGAACGTGCTGTAAGGGGAGGGACAGAAATGGCTTACAAGAGACAGATCGATCGTCTGCCGATCCCGCCGAGGGATGCGAAGG
>JALTNO010000208.1 GCA_027000645.1 Paracoccaceae bacterium
CGGAAATTCTCCCCCGAAACAGATACCTGTTTTTCTGAGCCATATGAACACCTTAGTATGGGCTCAGAACTGCTCAACTGGAATAGACCCTTGGGGCAAGATGAAGGAGCGGTCAGGGGGCGGTGCCCGATTCGGCCCGTCTTTCCCAGCGTCCCGATTCTTCGGACCAGTACTGGGCCGCGCATCCGGCGGCGGTGAGGGTTTTCCATTGTTCGCGGGCGCGCGACAGGGCCGACGGGTCGTGCCCGTCGAACAGGATGCAGGTGCGTTCGAGGGCGGCGACCTCGGCCGGGTCCACCGGCGCGCCGTCGATCGCCATGAGGCATTGGGGGTCATTGGCCGCCTGACTCGCGGTGGTCAGCAGGATCGGCTGGTCGGCGTCATGGGGGCCGCCGGCCAGCCCGTGGGGCAGGAAGTCGTCCTCGGGACCCAGCCAGAGTCTCTCGTCGAGCCAGGCCAGCCGCTGGGCATCGGTTCCGCGCACCGCCACCCGCCAGCCGGCCGCGCGGGCCTTGCCGAGCAGCAGCGGCAGGGTGTGCTCGAGCGGGCGGCGCGTCAGGTGGTAGAAGAAGACCGCGCCCAAGGGATCATTCCCTTTCCTCGAACCGGTCCCGGACCAGGCGGTCGAGCGCCCGCACGCCCCAGCCGGTGGCGCCCTTCGGGGCGAAGTCGCTGTCGGACTTGCGCAGGGCGACGCCGGCGATGTCGAGGTGGATCCAGGGGGTTTCGTCGCGCACGAAGCGTTTGAGGAACTGGGCGGCGGTGATCGCGCCGGCCGGCCGGCCGCCCACGTTCTTCATGTCGGCGATGCGCGATTTGAGCAGCTCGTCATAGGCCTTGCCCAGCGGCATCCGCCAGGCGCCTTCGTCCTCGGCCCGGGCGGCCTTGAGGAAGGCGTTGCACAGCGCATCGTCATTGGAAAAGACGCCGGCATTTTCATGCCCCAGCCCGACGATGATGGCGCCGGTCAGCGTGGCCAGGTCGATCAGCGCCGCCGGCTTGAAGCGGTCCTGCGCGTACCACATCACGTCGCACAGCACCAGCCGCCCCTCGGCATCGGTGTTGATGACCTCGACGGTGTCGCCCTTCATCGAGCGCACCACGTCGCCGGGGCGCTGGGCGCGGCCATCGGGCATGTTCTCGACCAGCCCCACGAGGCCCACCACATTGGCCTGCGCCTTGCGCAGGGCCAGCGCCCGCATGGTGCCGGCCACCACCCCCGCGCCGCCCATGTCCATGGTCATCTCTTCCATGCCGCCGGCGGGCTTGAGCGACACGCCGCCGGTGTCGAACACCACCCCCTTGCCCACCAGCGCCAGCGGGGCGGCATCCTTCGCACCCCCCTTCCACTGCATCACCACCACCTGGCTGGGGCTGGCCGAGCCCTGCCCCACCGCCAGCAGCGCCCGCATGCCCAGTTCGCCGAGGCGTTCCTCGTCCAGCACCTCGACCTCGACGCCCAGCGCGGCGAGTTCCTTCAACCGGTCGGCGAAGGCGGTGGTGGTCAGCACGTTGGCCGGTTCGTTGACCAAGTCGCGGGTCATGTGGACGCCCTCGGCCACCGCCCGGAGGGGGGCGAAGTCGGCCTCTGCCTCGTCGGGGCGGGTGCAGGCGACGATCGCCTCGGAGGGGCCTTCGCGGCCGTTCCCGTCCTCGTCGGAAGGGGCGGACTTGTGCACGTCGAAGCGATAGGCGCGCAGGGCAAGCCCGAAGGCCAGGTCGGCCACCCGGCGCCGGCCGCCCGCCATCAGCAGAAGCGGCTTGCCGTCCTTCAGCCTTGCCAGCGCCGCGCCGGCCTTGCGGACCTCGGCAACCGGGGCGTTCGGGGCCAGCACCAGCACGTCCAGCGCCTCGGCCGCCATCCCCGCAGGCCAGGAAAGCGTGAACAGCTTGCCGTTCTTCGCCCCGGCGAATCGGTCGCTGGCCAGCAGCCGGGCCAGCGCGCCCTTGCTCAGCCGGTTGGCGCGCCGTGCCGCCGGGTCCATCCGCCCCTCGGGCGAGACGATCACCGCCACCCGGCCCTCGGCAGTGGCAAGACGGTCGAGATCGGTGGCTTCGAAGCGGATGGGGATCGGGCTGTTCATTGGAAACTCCTGATAATCTGCCTTGGCGAAGACCTAGCGCGCGGGGGTGGAATTGGCCAGATAGCAGTTTTCCCCGCCAGACAAATGCTTTAAGGTCGCGCGGGAAGAACAGGCGGGTTCTGCGGAGATCTTGGGGGATCGTGGTGTCGCGATACGACAGATACGTGCTGTCGCAATATCTGCTGTTCTTCGGCTTCTTTGCGCTCGTTCTGGTCGGGGTGACGTGGATCAACCGCGCGGTGGTGCTGTTCGACCGGCTGATCGGCTCGGGCCAGTCGGCGATGGTGTTTCTCGAATTCTCGGCGTTGGCCCTGCCGAACCTGATCCGCATGATCGTGCCCATGGCGGCCTTCGTCGCCACCCTGTTCATCACCAACCGGCTGATCCGCGAAAGCGAGATCACCGTGATGCAGGCCACCGGCTCGAGCCCGTGGCGGCTGGCCAGGCCGGCGCTGGTCTTCGGGGTGCTGCTGGCACTGGGCATGAGCATCCTGACCCACCTGCTCCTGCCGGCCTCGATCAAGCAGCTGGGGCTGCGCGAGGCGGAAGTGGCGCGCAACATCTCGGCACGGCTTCTGACCGAGGGCAGCTTCCTGCACCCGGCGCCGGGCGTGACCTTCTACATCCGCCAGATCGATGCCGACGGAACCCTCAACGACGTGTTCCTCGCCGACCGGCGCGCGCCCGCGACCACCATCATCTACACCGCCTCGCGGGCCTTTCTGGTGCGCGACAGGGACACGACCACCCTGATCATGGTTGACGGGCTTGCCCAGCGGATGGACAACCGCACCCGCCGGCTTTCGACCACGCTGTTTTCCGATTTCTCCTACGACATCAGCGCCCTCGTCCGGAAGGAGGAGAAGCGCGCCCGCAACCCCAGCGCGATTCCGACGCTGGAGCTGCTTTTCGACACGGAAATGATCGCCGAAAGGGAAGGGCTTGACGCGGGCAAGCTGACCGAAGTGCTGCACCAGCGCTTCGCCCGGGCGCTGGTGGTCGTGCCGATCGCGCTGATCGGCTTTTCGGCGCTGCTGCTTGGCGGGCATTCGCGGTTCGGCGTCTGGCGGCAGGGACTTCTGGCCTTCGTGGTCATGATCTCCATGGAGCTGCTGCGCGGCGTGCTGGCGGACGTGATCCGTGCCAATACCGACCTGTGGGCGCTGAACTACCTGCCGGCGGCACTGGGCATGGTGGTGGCCACGGTCTTCCTGCATTTCGCCGGGCGGCCGCTGTCGCCCCGGCAGTGGATCGCGCACAGGCGGGGGGAAGTGGTGCCATGATCCTCGACCGATATTTCGCACGCCGCTTCCTGCTCAGCTTCATGACGATCGGGGGGGTGTTCCTGACCCTCGTCATCCTGGTGGACATGGTCGAACAGATCAGGCGCTTTCAGGACGTGAACGTGACCTTCGGCCAGATCATGCGCCTGACCCTGCTGAACACACCGGGCACCATCGACGACATCCTGCCGCTGCTGGTGATCCTGTCCACCATCGCCCTGTTCGTGAGTCTGGCGCGCTCCAGCGAACTGGTCGTCACCCGCGCCACCGGCCGCTCGGGCATCCGGGCGCTGGCCGCGCCGGCCTTCATGGGATTCCTGATCGGCTTTCTCGCGGTGACGATGCTCAACCCGATCGCCGCGGCCACCTCCGAGCGCTATCAGCGGCTGGCCGACACCTACCGCACCGGCGGACCCTCCGTGGTGTCGTTCTCGGGCGAAGGCGTCTGGCTGCGCCAGGGCAGCGATCGGGGTCAGGCGGTGATCCACGCGGCCGGCTATGGCGGCAATCCGGTGACGCTTTACGACGTGACCATCCTGTCCTACGCGCCGCAGGGCGGACCGGTCAGGCAGATCCGGGCCCGCACCGCGCAGCTTGACGACGGCGTGTGGGTTCTGTCGGACGCGAAGGTCTGGCCGCTCACCCCGGGGCTGAACCCCGAGACCTCGTCCGAGGAGCACGCCACCCTGCGCATTCCCACCACCCTGACCGAAGAGCGCGTGCGCGAAAGCCTCGGCTCGCCGGAGGGGATCTCGATCTACGAGATGCCGGAAACCATCCGCGACCTGAAACAGGCCGGTTTCTCGACCCGCAGGTTCGAGGTGTGGTTCCAGTCGGAACTGGCCCGGCCGCTGTTCCTGACGGCGATGGTGCTGGTGGGCGCGGCCTTCACCATGCGCCACGCCCGGATGGGCGGCACGGGACTGGCGGCGCTGGCGGCGGTGCTGCTGGGATTCGGACTCTATTTCGTGCGCAATTTCGCCCAGATCCTCGGTGAAAACGGCCAGATCCCGGTGCTGCTGGCGGCGTGGGCGCCGCCGGTGGCGGCGCTGCTGCTGACCTTCGGCCTGCTGTTGCACGCGGAGGACGGATGATGCGCGCGCCCCGCCCGGCATGGTCCCTAGCATTGCCGCTTGCATGGATGGCGGCCGCCCTGGCCGGCATCACCCCGGCCGCTCCGGCCATGGCCCAGGAAACCGCCGCACCACCCCCGCTGGAGGTTTCCGACCC
>JALTNO010000209.1 GCA_027000645.1 Paracoccaceae bacterium
TCGTGGGCCGCTGGATCGACCTTCTGCGGCCTCGCTATACCCGGGTCGAAGGCATCTCCGACCCGGTCGAACGGTCGCGCGAGATGGAAAGGCAGGCGATTCTGACCTCGCTGGAGAACCTGATGACTTTCCCCTTCGTGGCCGAAGCGGTCGAGCGCGGCGTTCTCAGCCTGCATGGCCTGCGCACCGATATCGGCGACGGCACGCTGGAGTGCTACGACCCCGAAAGCGACGCCTTCGTTCCGGTCTGACCGGCAACCCCCGGCCTGCCATCGCATTGCGTGCCGGCGGGCCTGGCGGATGCCGCCGGGTCAGCCCTTTTTCAGAACCCGGTTGCCCAGCGTCTCGGCGATCTGCACCGCGTTCAGCGCCGCCCCCTTGCGCAGGTTGTCGGACACGCACCACAGGTTCAGGCCGTTGTCGATGGTGCCGTCCTGCCGGATGCGGCTGATGAAGGTGGCATAGTCGCCCACGCATTCGACCGGGGTGACGTAGCCGCCGTCCTCGCGCTTGTCCACGACCAGGATGCCGGGAGCTTCGCGCAGGATGTCGCGGGCCTCGTCCTCGTCGAGGAAGTCCTCGAACTCGATGTTGATGGCCTCGGCGTGGCCCACGAAGACCGGCACCCGCACACAGGTCGCGGTGACCTTGATGGCCGGGTCCATGATCTTCTTGGTCTCGGCCACCATCTTCCATTCTTCCCTGGTGGATCCGTCCTCCATGAAGACGTCGATATGCGGGATCACGTTGAAGGCGATCTGCTTGGTGAACTTCTTCGGCGCGACCTCCTGGCCGGGCACGTACATGCCCTTGGTCTGGTCCCACAGCTCGTCGATGGCCTCCTTGCCCGCACCCGAGACCGACTGGTAGGTGCTCACCACCACCCGCCTGATCCGCGCCCGGTCGTGCAGGGGTTTCAGCGCCACCACCATCTGCGCGGTCGAGCAGTTGGGGTTGGCGATGATGTTCTTCTTCGCGTAGCCCTCGATCGCCTCGGGGTTCACCTCGGGCACGATCAGCGGCACGTCGGGGTCATAGCGATACAGGCTGGAGTTGTCGATCACCACGCAGCCGGCCTTCGCCGCGACGGGGGCGTATTTCTGCGTCGCCTCGGAGCCGATGGCGAACAGAGCAATGTCCCAGCCGGCGAAATCGAACTGCGCGATATCCTGCGTCTTCAGCGTCCTGTCGCCAAAGCTGACCTCGGTGCCCAGCGACTTGCGGCTTGCCAGCGCGGCAATCTCGTCCACCGGGAACTGGCGCTCGGCCAGGATGTTCAGCATTTCGCGGCCCACATTGCCCGTGGCGCCTGCGACGACGACTCGGTAACCCATCTTTCCATCTCCAGCTGCGGGTCCAGTTGCGCCGGCCATCCGGCCGGCCGGGCTTCTCTATCGGGAAAGCCTGCGGGGGAAAAGGGGCAGATCAGTCCATCCGGTCGCGGCTGAACAGGTAGATCGCCACCCCCAGCGCCAGCGTCACCGCGAAGAAGGTGAAGATGGCCACGTAGGGGGCGGCCACCTCGGGCCCGCCCGAGAACCGCTCGTGCACCCGTCCCGAGGCGAACTGCATCACCCCGACCCCGCCAATCCCGAACAGATTCAGCAGCGTCACCCCGCGACCGACCAGATGCGGCGGAAAGAACGACCGCCCATGCGCCATGATGACAGGGAACGAGCCGCCCAGGAAACCGACCGCCGCGATCAGCGCGACCGACAGCCAGACGTGATCGTCGATCATCACCGCCAGCCCCGCCAGTGCCGCCAGTCCCAGCAGGTTGCCTCCCACGACCACCCATTTCCGGCTGCCCAGAATGCCGTCCAGCGGACCGTAGGCGAAGGTGCCGGCAATCATCGCCGCCCCCATCAGAAGCGTCGCTTGCCCGATCTGCGTCGTGCTCAGCCCGAACACGTCGGACAGGTAGGGCCCGGCCCACAGCCCGCGAATGGTCGCCGCCGGCATGTAGTTGACGAACATCATCGGCAGAATCGGCCAGATCGCGGGCAGCTTCAGCAGGTCCAGAAGCGACCCCTTCTCGCCGCCCTGCGCGTGGACGGGATCGCGCACGGCCACGAAGATGCCTGCCGCCACCAGTGCCGACAATCCCGCCAGCCCCGCCAGCGTGCCGCGCCAGCCGATCAGCTCGGCCGCGAGCGCCGTCGGCCACGAGGCAACCAGATTGCCCGCCGACCCCACCCCCAGCATCAGCGCCGCCAGCGTGGCGAAACGGGCCGGAGGATATTCGCGGGCAAAGATGTAATAGGACGCCATCAGCACCGGCGAACACCCGATCCCGATCAGCGCCATGGCAATACTGACATGAACCGGCGCCGTGGCCAGTGCGAACAGCGCCGCACCACCCCCGCCGCCCAGCAACAGCAGCCCCGCCGCCGTCCGCCGCGGCCCCAGGTGATCCAGCGCCCAGCCTACCGGCAACTGCATCAGCGCAAAGGCCAGGAACCACAGCCCCGAGGCCGTTGCCAGATCCTCGGGCCGCGCCCCGATATCGCGCAACAGAGGCCCGCTCAGCACCGCCAGAAAGGCGCGAAAGAACTGGCTCAGCACATATGCCAGACACAATACGATCAGACCTGCCTGCATCGCTCTCCGTCCACTTCCCCTTGGCAGCCCGCCCGGCTCGCGCCTGCCTCTTCATCTTGCCGGAAATACTCCGGGGGGCACGGGGGGCAGAGCCCCCCGAGAAACCGGCTCTTGCCATCAACCCTGCGCACGGGCCTTCCACCGCCCGGCCAGAGACCGGGCATTGTGCACCAGTATCAGCGCGTCGATGCCGACCGCAAGAAACTGAGCGCCCATGTCCAGGTAGCCCCCGATCGCCGCTTCGGTCACGCCCAGCACACCCGGTGCCTTCCCCGCCGCCCGGATGCGGGAAATTGCCCCGGCAATCGCCTCCTGCACCTCCGGCGCCGCCGAATTGCCGGCAAATCCCATGTCGGTGCTCAGATCGGCAGGGCCGATGAACACGCCGTCCACGCCTTCCACCGCAAGGATGTCGTCCAGCGCCGCCATCCCGGCGCGATTCTCCACCTGCACCAGCAGGCAGATCTGCGCATCGGCAGTGGCGATGTAGTCGTCAATCGCCGAAAACCGCGTCGCCCGCGCCGCCGCCCCGCCCACGCCGCGCACGCCCTGCGGCGGATAGCGGCAGGCCCGCACCAGCGCGCGCGCCTGTTCGGCGCTCTCCACGATCGGTACCAGCACCGTCTGCGCGCCCGCATCCAGAACCTGCTTGATCAGCCACGCCTCGCCCACCGGCACCCGCACCACCGGATGCGACGGGCTGGCCGCCAGCGCCATCAGCTGGTCGCGGATCGAGCGGATGTCGTTGGGCGCGTGCTCGCCGTCGATCACCAGCCAGTCGAAACCGGCGGTTCCCATCATCTCGGCGGCCTGGGCGTCGGCAAGGCTCAGCCAGCAGCCGATCAGGGTGTCTCCGCGCGCCAGCGCCTGCTTGAACGTGTTTTCGGGTGCGGGCATCTGCCTCTCCTCCTCTGCCGGCCGGATCATCGCTCCAGCCCAGCCGCGATTTCGGCGATCACGTCGCCGGCCTGCATCACATCCGCCTCGGTGGTGTCGAACTGACCAACCTGGAAGCGGATCGCCACCCGGCCATCCACCCGGGTCTGGGTCAGATAGATCCGGCCGTCATCGTTGATCGCATTGACCAGCCTCAGGTTCAGCTCGTCAAGGTCGCCCGCCCCTGCGGGAGCAAAACGGAACGTCCAGAGCGACCACATCGGCGGCGTCACGATCTCGAAGCCCGGCATCGCCGCCACCCGGTCGTGCAGCGCCCGCGACCACCTCACATGATCGCGGATGCGCGCCCGCAATCCCTCCAGCCCGTAGGCGCGGATCAGGAACCACAGCTTGAGCGCCCGGAACCGCCGGCCCAGCGGGATCGACCATTCGGAATAGTTGATCACCCCCTCGGCCCCGTGGGTCTTCAGGTATTCGGGGCTGATCGCCAGCGTGCGCACCAGATCGTCGGGGGCGCGCAGGAAATGGGCCGAGCAGTCGAACTGCGCCCCGAGCCACTTGTGCGGGTTGAAGACGACCGAATCGGCCCTCTCCACCCCCGCCCACATGTCGCGGAACTCGGGGCAGATCATCGCCGCCCCCGCCCAGGCGGCATCGACATGGGTATAGAGCCCGTGCCTTTCGGCCACCTCCATCACCTCGGCCACGGGGTCGGTGGCGCCGGTGCCGGTGCCGCCGACGCAGACGATCACGCCCGCCGGGACCAAGCCCTTGGCCTTGTCGGCGGCGACCGCCGCCTCCAGCGCCTGCGGATCCATCCCGCGCCTGTCCCCGGCGATGGGAATGCGCACCAGGTTTTCCTGCCCGATGCCGGAAATCCAGATCGCCCGGTCGATGGAGCTGTGTACCTCGGACGAGGCGTAGACCCTGAGCGGCGCCTTCCCGGCCAGGCCCTGCGCATTGCCGGCCCAGTCCAGGGCGCGCTCGCGCATGGTCAGCACCGCCGCCAGCGTCGCGGTCGAGGCGCTGTCCTGGATGACGCCCGCGAACCCCTCGGGCAGGCCCACCGCCTGGCGCAGCCAGTCCATCATCCGGGTTTCCATCTCGGTCGCCGCCGGCGAGGTCTGCCACAGCATGCATTGCGGTGCGATGGCCGAGACGAGGAATTCCGCCAGCACCGAGGGCGGCGCGGCACTGGCGGGGAAATAGGCGAAGAAGCGCGGGTGCTGCCAGTGGGTGATCCCCGGCATCACGATGCGTTCGAAATCGGCGAACACCCGCTCCATGTCCTCCGGCGCCTCGGGCGGCGCGGCGGGGAGAGAGTTCAGGATCTCGCCGGGGCGGGTCTGCGCGCGCACCGGGCGCGCGGCCACCGTTTCACGGTATCGCCGGGCCCAGTCGGCAATGCGCCGCCCCCAGCGGCCGAATTCCTCCCATTCCATCAGGCGTTCCCCTGCAGGTGGTCGCGGATCGTGCCGCATTTCGGCGACAGCTCGGGGTCGATATCACGCATCTCGAACGAGAGCGCCACCGGATATCGTGCCATGACCGGCTCCAGGAAGGCGCGGGCGGCGGCAAATACATGTTCGGTCGCGGCTTTGCGCGCCGCCAGTGTCCGCCCGCCGCGCAGCCGCACCGAGATGTCCACATAGCCATGCGCGGGGTCGCCATCGGCAATGGACACGTGATCGGCGCGCACCGCCCGCACCCGGACCCCGGCCATCGGCAGGATGCCCGTCTCGATCGCCGCGCGGCGCAGCAGATCGCACAGCGCGGCCATGTCCACGCGGTCTTCCATGTTGGGTGAGTAATCCACGATCACATGCGGCATTGCCGGCTCTCCCGCAGGCTGTCTTTAACAAGTTCACGGAATGGCGCGCCCGTGTCAAGGAGGGTGTCGGGGAGGGTGTCGATCGGCTTCGCGCTTTGCTTCCCGGCCCGGCATGGGTAAGACAGGGACATGACCAGATCATTGCCCAGCACCGACCGCTCGCTGCCGATCGCACTCTTGCGCGCGCGGGAACGGGTGATGGGACCGATCCGGGCGATGCTGGCCGATGTCGGCATCACCGAACAGCAGTGGCGCGTCCTGCGCGTTCTGGACGAATCCGGGCCCCTCGATCCCACGCGCATCGCGGAGCTGGCCTGCCTGCTGCTGCCCAGCCTCACGCGCATCCTTCAGAAGCTGGAGCACAAGGGCATGATCCGGCGCAGGCCCGACCCCGATGACGGGCGCCGGCAGATCGTCGAGATCACCGCCCAGGGTGCCGAGCTGATCGCCGCCAACCTTGCCGACGCGGTGGCCCTGATGGAGCAGGTGCGCCGGCGCATGGGCGCGGAGCGCTACGAGGAACTGCTCGACCTGCTCAACGAGCTGGACCGCCTGCCACAGGACTGAGGGCAGGCGGGATCAGCTTCCCAGCGACACGCCCTGCGCCTGCATCGCCTTCCACAGCTTTCCGTCGACGCGGTAGGTATCGGCGGCAAATTTCACCTTGCCGTCCGGGGCCACGTAGGCCGTGCGATAGACGAGATAGATCGGGACCGGCTCTTTCAGGTTGATCCGGGTTTCCTCGCCCGAGGCGACGGTGCGGTCGAACAGGCCCTTCGGGTCCGAGGTCTGCCAGCTCAGCAGCAGGTAGGCCAGTTCGGCGGGCTTTTGCACCCGCACGCAACCATGGCTGAAGGCGCGCAGGTCGCGGTTGAACAGGGACTTGGCGGGGGTGTCGTGCAGATAGATCGCGTGCTTGTTGGGGAACAGGAACTTCACCTTGCCCAGCGCATTGCCGGCCGAAGGTTTCTGCCGCAGGCTGAAGGGGAAGCTGTCCTTGTCGTAGCGCGAGAAATCCACTGTCGCCGGGTTGACGACGCGGCCCGAGGCGTCGGTCATTTCCATCTCCTGCCGGGCCAGCGCATTGGGGTTCTGCTTGAGTAGCGGCAGGTATTCCCGCCCGGCGATCGAGGCCGGAACATACCATGACGGGTTGACGACCATGTGGGTCATCCGGTCCTGGAACTCGGGTGTACGCCAGCGCCCCGGCTGACCGACCACGACCCGGCTTTCATAGACCGACCGGCCGCGATCGAAGACGTTGACCTTGAACGCCGCCTCGTTGACGATGATGTGGCGCCGCCCCAGCTGCTTGTTCAGCCAGCGCATCCGCTCCAGCCCCAGAACCACCTGCATCAGCCGGGTCGAGGCCGGCGTATCGACCGCCGCCATCGTCGCCGGACCGGCCACGCCGTCGGGGATCAGGCTGTGATCGGCCTGGAACCGGGCCACCGCCTGTTCGAGCGCCCGGTCATAGGTGGCGCCGCTGCCGGCGCGATAGCCCATCCGGCCCAGCCGCGCCCTGAGCCGGGCCACCGCCGCGCCCGACTGGCCCGGTTTCAGCGCCCGGACGCCGACCTTCGGCCCCCATCCGCCATTTGCGGCGATCTTCTGCAGGCGCACCTTTTCGCGCAGCAGCGCCCCATAGCCGCTGTCTTGCGGCGGCAGCGCCCGCAGGAAACCCGCGGGCGAGCTTTTCGCGAAGGCCTCGAGAAGCTGCCGCGTGCTGCGCCGCGGTGGGGGCAGGGTCATGTTCGGATCCACCCGCGCGGGCAGGACGATGCCGCTCTGGATGTCATGGGCGTAAGCGACGAAGCGCCGCGTGGTGCGGGCCTCGACCTGTGCCGCGCGCCGGTCGCCGCGCATGTTCGCGAAATCCGCGCTGACCGCGGCGGCGTCGTAGATGCCGCGGGGCAGGCCGTGCGCGGGGGCCTGCCGGAGCGCGGCAAGGAACGCGTTGCGCCGCTTGCGGTCGCGTTTGGAGGTCCAGATCGGCCTGTAGTCGCGCGCGGCGTAGAAGGCGGCGATTTCGGGATTACCTGCCACCGCCTGCGCCAGGGCCTGCCTGAACGACGTCGACTGGGCCTGCGCCGGTGCCCCCGGCAGCATGGCGGCCAGCAGGAAGGCGATGGTCAGGGCGGCAAGACCGGGAAGAAAGCGGGCGGAGAAGCGTCGGGCGGCGTTCATGGAACCTCTTGAACCTCTTGCAACACGGATCCGCGAGAACATTTCGCGGTAGCAGGTTCAATCTATCGCGCCGGCCGGAATTTTCCCACATTGCAATCGGCCTGCCGGGAAAGCGCGGCAGAACCATTGCCGCGATGCGACACCCGGCAACCGATGGGACGCAGCGAAAAGGGCCGACCCTTTCGGGACGGCCTTCGATCCGGTTCTCTGTCCTTGTGGCTCTCAGAGCTCGGCCACGACCGCTTCGAGCATGTCCCGGACCTGGCCGGCGACGTTCTTCAGCCCGTCATTGTCGATCGCCTGCATCGAGGCGACCGGGTCGATGGCGCTGACTTCGACGCCGCCTTCGACCTCGCGCAGGATGACGTTACAGGGCAGCATGGCGCCAACCCGCGGCTCGAGCCCGATGGCCTGCCAGGCCATGTTCGGATTGCAGGCGCCAAGGATCTTGTAGCCCGGCATGTCCTTGTCGATCTTCTTCTTCATCGTCGCCTTCACGTCGATTTCGGTCAGCACGCCGAAGCCGTGCTTGCCCAGCACCTCGCGCACCCTTGCCTCGACGGCGTCGATGTTACCGTCGGCGATCAACCGGTCGATGGTATAGGACATGTCCGTTTCCTTTCACATTCAGCTTCTAAGATACTTGATAAGGGCAGCTATGGCGAGAACAAGGAAAATCAAGACCAGAAGTCCGATCAATCCCCCCGCGAAACCCATGCCTCCGAAACCGTAACCCATCATGGCCATCTCCTGTCACCGGAAAAGGGCGGCGGCGACCCGCCACCGCCCGTTGGGGGGCGTCAGTTGTCGCCCTGCTTCTTCTTCTGGCCCTGCATCATCTGGCCCTGGCCGTCATCCTTCATCATGCCACTGCCCTGCATCATGCCGCTGCCCTGGCCCTGGGCATTGCCTTTCATCATGCCGCCGCCCTGGCCCTGGGCATTGCCCTGCATCATCTGGCCCTGGCTGCCGGCCTTCCCGGCATGTTTCTTTTCCCACCGCTCGTGCATCTTCTTGCGCTTTTTCTCCATCTTCTCGAGCATTTTCGCGGGCTTGGCGATCTCGTCCTCGGTCACCTGGCCGTCGCCGTCATCATCGAGGAACTGGAACTTGTCCACGGTCTGGTTGCGGATCATGGCGGCGTGCAGCGCCTCGAACTCTTCGAGCGAGAGCGAGCCGTTGCCGTCGGCGTCAAATTGCTTGAGCTTCGCGGTCAGGCCGGAGCGAAGTTCGTCAGAGGTGAGCTTGCCGTCGCCATCGGCGTCGAACTTCTCGGCCAGGGCGCCCATGCCGCCGCCCATCATGCCGCCACCCATCATGCCGCCGCCCATCATGCCGCCGGACATCATGCCGCCGCCCATCATGCCGCGCATCATTCCCATCATGCCGCCCTGGCCGCCGCCCATCATGCCGCCGCCCTGGCCGCCGCCCATCATGCCGCCGCCCTGGCCGCCGCCCATCATGCCGCCGCCCATCATGCCGCCGCCTTGGCTGCCGCCCTGGGCACCCATCATCTGACCGCCCTTGGGGCTGGTGGACCAGCCCGAACCGTTCATGCCATGGGCCAGTGCCGGAACCGCCAGAGCGGTCACGATCGCGGTCGTCGCAGCCAGTTTCAGTGCGTGGAAGCCTTTGCGTTTCATGGCATCACCTTTCATAAGTTGCCTCGTTTCCCGTGACCCGAATCTAAGCAGCTTCGGTCGCAAGGGAATGCCGGCCAGGGATCATTTTGGTATCGAATTGTCGCAATATCCGGCCTTGATACATTCCGCGACAAATTCGCTGGCCCCCGCAGGTGCCGAGCGCGGCGGAACGCGCTAGAGAGATTCACATGACACACCGTCCGCATATCCTCATCGTCGATGACCACCGGGAAATCCGCGACGCCGTCAGCCGCTATCTCGAGAGGAACGGCTATCGCACCACCACCGCCCGCGACGCGGTCGAGATGGACGCGCGCCTCAAGGCCGCGCGCTTCGACCTGATCGTGCTGGACGTGATGATGCCGGGCGAGGACGGGCTGTCGGTCTGCCGGCGGCTGTCGGCCGAGGGCGTGGCCCCGATCCTCATGCTCACCGCGCTGGGCGAGGAAACCGACCGCATCATCGGGCTGGAGATCGGGGCCGACGACTATCTGCCCAAACCCTTCAACCCGCGCGAGCTCCTGGCCCGGATCAAGGCGATCCTGCGCCGGGCGGGGCGCAACCACGAACCCGAGCGGATCGAGGGCCGCCGCATCCGCTTTGACCGCTGGACGCTGGATACCGACCGGCGGGTGCTGACCGACGACGAGGGCAACGAAGAGCGCCTGACCACGGCCGAGTTCCGGCTGCTCACCGTGCTGCTGGAGCGGCCGCGTTTCGTGCTCAGCCGCGAGCAGCTGCTCGACCTGACGACGGGGCGCGAGGCGCATGTCTTCGACCGCACCATCGACAACCAGGTCAGCCGCCTGCGCCGCAAGATCGAGCGCGACCCCTCGGCGCCCGAAATCCTGACCACCGTGCGCGGAGGCGGCTACAGCCTCAGCTGCGATGTCGAGGTGATGGAATGAGGCTGGTGCCGCGGTCCCTGCGCGGCAGGCTGGTGCTGATCATCCTCGCCGCGCTGGCCCTGGCCCAGTTCACCAGCCTGTGGTTCTTTGCCGGCGAACGCAGCCTGGCGGTGCAGGCCGCGCTGGGGCAGGAGGCCGCCGCGCGCGCGGCCAATGTGGCCATGCTGCTGGAGAAAGCCGATCCTGCCAATGTTCCGGCCATCCTGCGCGCCGCCAATTCGCCGCTTGTGCAGTTTTCGCTGGATCCCGATCCGGTGGTGCGCAATGACGAACATGCCAGCCCCTACATGGCCGCGCGCCTGTCGCGCTACCTGGGCCGGGCGCCGGGGGAAGATGTGAGGGCCGAGGTGCACGAGCGCGGCCAGGTCCCGAACGGCCGGTTTCGCCGCTGGACGACCGAAGAGATGCGCCGGATGCACCGCCGGATGATGGGCGAGCTGCCGGTGGCGGCGGTGGAAATGGCCATTTCGATCCGGTTGTCGGGGGGCGACTGGCTCAACGTCGAAACCCGCTTTCACCGCCCGCCGCCGCAATGGGCGCTGCCGGCGGTCTTTACCTTCGTCACCAGCGCCGTGCTGATCGCGCTGGCGGTGTGGGTGGCGCTGGGCCGGCTGATCGGGCCGCTCAGGGCGCTGGCCGACAGTGCCTCCCGCTTCGGCCGGGGCGAGGCGATTGCGCCATTGCCCGACAGCGGCCCGGAAGAGTTGCGCCAGTTGACACGGGCCTTCAACGAGATGCAGGACCGCATTCACCGTTTTGTCGAGGACCGCACCCGGCTGCTGGCGGCGCTGGGGCATGATCTGCGCTCGCCGCTGACGGCACTGCGGGTGCGGGCCGAGATGGTCGATGACGACGAAACCCGCGAGCGGCTGGTCGCCTCGATCGAGGAAATGCAGCAGATGGTGGAGGCGACCCTTTCCTTCGCCCGCGGCATGGCGGTGAACGAGCCGGCCGAAACCGTCGATCTGGGCGAATATGTGGGCAGGCTCTGCGCCGAGATGGCCGAGGCCGGCGAGGACGTGACCTTCACCCCGCCGCCCGAACCGGTCACCGCGAGGCTGCGCCCCTCGGCCACGCGGCGGGCGTTGCGCAACGTGATCGGCAATGCCGTGCGCTATGGCCGGCGCGCCCGGGTCAGCCTGCGCCCCGACGGGGCCATCATCGTGGATGACCACGGCCCCGGCATCCCCGAAGAGGACCTGCCCCGCGTGTTCGAACCCTTCGTGCGGCTGGAAAAGTCGCGCTCGCTGGAAACCGGAGGCACCGGGCTGGGCCTGTCCATCGCCCGCTCCATCCTGACCGCGCAGGGCGGGCGCATCACGCTTGAGAACCGGGCCGAGGGCGGGTTGCGGGCAACGCTGACGCTGCCGCGTGGCGGCGAGTGATCCGGCGCGCTCAGGGTCCGCGGGCGCCCGCGTCGCGGCCGATCTCGGCCACCAGCGCCGGCAGGGCGCCCAGATCCGGCAGTACGCGATAGCGCCGCGCTTCGACCGGTGCCTCGGCCTTTTCCAGCTCCCATGTCAGGCCGTGCGGAACATGCACCCCCCAGCCGCCGGCCTCGATCGCCGGCACCACGTCGGATCTGATCGAATTGCCGACCATCATGGCGCGCCCGGCCCCTTCGCCGTGGCGGGCGAAGATGCGCGCATAGGTGGCGGCGGTTTTCTCGGGCACGATCTCGACCCCGTGGAACAGTTCGCCCAGCCCCGATTGCGCCAGTTTGCGTTCCTGGTCCAGCAGGTCGCCCTTGGTGATGAGCAGGATGCGGTAGTCTGCGGCCAGCGCCTCGACCGCCTCGCGCGCATGGGGCAGAAGTTCGATCGGATGCGCCAGCATGTCCTGTCCCGCCGCGACCAGTTCGCGAATCACCCGCGCCGGCACCCGTTCGTCGGTAACCTCGATGGCGGTTTCGATCATCGACAGGACAAACCCCTTCACCCCGTAGCCATAGCGCCCGATATTGCGCCTCTCGGCCGCCAGCAGGCGTTGCATCAGGTGCTCGGGCTCGGCGAAATCGCGCAGCAGCGCGGTGAAACGCTCTTGCGTGAGGCGAAAGAAGCGTTCGTTGTGCCACAGCGTATCGTCCGCGTCGAAGGCGATGGTGGTCAGGGGGGCGGTCATGGCGCGGCTGTTCGCTTTCTCTTTTCCAAAGGCGTGCGAAGGTTGTATAAGGGACGCTGCAGAAACCAGGCGCAGACAAGTCGATACGCACGATGTTGCTACAGCCATTGAAGATGTCGGACAAGCCGGGGGGAGGCGACGGAACTTCGGTTCTTGTCGAAACCCGGACCCGCACGCGCCGCCCGCCGCTCTACAAGGTGCTGTTGCTGAATGACGACTACACGCCGATGGAGTTCGTCGTGCATGTGCTGGAACGGTTCTTCGGGATGAACCACGCCCAGGCGTTCGAGATCATGCTGACCGTCCACAAGAAGGGCCTTGCCGTCGTCGGGGTGTTCAGTCACGAGATTGCCGAAACCAAGGTGGGGCAGGTGATGGATTTCGCCCGCCGCCACCAGCACCCGCTCCAGTGCACCATGGAGCGCGAGGACTGAGCCGCCGGCCATGAACACGCGTCGCCTGAAGATGGCCCTCGACGGGGGCGGCCTGGTGCTGCCGGCCGAGGGCACCGTTACGGTGCTGCTGCCGACGCCCGAGCACGATCTTGCGCCGCTGCCGCGCGAGAGGCTGCGGGTGGTGCAGCCTTTCCGGCCCTTCCACGATCATTTCGCCGCCGCCGGGTTCGACTGTGCCACCGCGGCAGAGGGGCCATGTGCTGCGGCGATCCTGTTCCTGCCGCGGGCCAGGGCGCTGGCGCGGGCGATGATTGCCGAAGCCTGTCGCAGCGCTTCGGATCTGGTGGTGGTGGACGGGGCCAAGACCGACGGCATCGACAGCCTGCTGAAGGAGGTTCGACGCCGCGTGCCGGTCGCGGGCGCGATGGTCAAGGCGCATGGCCGCATCTTCTGGTTCCGCCCGGACGCGGCGGCATTCGCCGACTGGCGGGCCGCCGGCCGGGAGCGCGCCGACGGCTTCGTCACCGCGCCGGGGGTGTTTTCCGCCGACGGTATCGACCCGGCCTCGCGCCTTCTGGGCGATGCGCTGCCGGAACGGCCGGGGCGGCAGGTTGCCGATTTCGGCGCCGGGTGGGGCTATCTTTCCGCCCGCCTGGCAGGCTGCGCGGATATCGAGACCCTGCACCTGGTCGAGGCCGACCGCGTGGCGCTGGATTGCGCGCGCATCAACGTCACCGACCCGCGCGCCCGGTTCCACTGGGCCGATGCGTGCGCATGGCAGCCGCCCGGGCCGCTGGACGCGGTGGTGACAAATCCGCCCTTCCACACCGGCCGCGCTGCCGACCCCGACCTCGGCCGGGCCTTTGCCGAGGCCGCGGCGCGGGTGCTGTCGCCCTCGGGCAGCCTGTGGCTGGTGGCCAATCGCCACCTTCCCTACGAGGCTACGCTTGCGGCACTGTTCCGCGAGGTCCGGGAGGTCGGCGGCGACAACCGCTTCAAGATCCTGTGCGCGGCCCGCCCCCTGCGGCGGGTTTCGCGGGCGCCCTCTCGCACATCCTCTCGCGCGGGCTCTCGCGTGGGCGGGTGAACCGGGCTAAGCTGCCGCCCGCCAACACGGAGAAAACCCATGTCCCTTTCCATTGCCGGCAAGACCGCCATCGTCACCGGGGCCGCGAACGGCATCGGCCTGGCCATCGGGCGCCATTTCGCCGAAGCCGGCGCCAATGTCATGTTCGCCGATATCGACGAGAAGGGGCTTGTCGAGGAACTCGGCGCGCAGGCCGAGGAGGGAAATGTCCGCTATTTCGCCGGTGATCTGCGCGAGAAGCTGACCATCGCCAACCTTCTGTCGGCCACGATCGACGCGTTCGAGCAGATCGACATCCTGGTCAATGCCGCGCGCCAGTTCGGCACCACCGATCCGCTGGATGCAGAGGATGATTCGGTCATGGGGCTGCTGCAGCAGAACCTGATGCCGGCGCTGCGCCTGTCGCAACACGTGGCCCGGCGGATGATCCGGCAGGCCGAGGGACGCGACGAGGGGCCGGTCGGAACCATCGTCAACCTGGGCTCCATCGCCGCGTACCGGACCCTGCCCGATCTGCTGGGCTATTCCATCAGTGCCGCCGCGCTGGACCAGATGACGCGGTCGCTGGCGGTGGCGCTGGCGCCGCACCGCATTCGCGTCAACGCGGTGGCCTTCGGGTCGGTGATGAGCGCCTCGCTCCAGACGGTGTTGCGCGACCGGCGCGACTATCGCGAGGAAATCGCCCGCGGCACGCCGCTGGCCCGCATTGCCGATGCCCGGGAACTGGCGGAAACGGCCCGCTTCCTTGCCTCGGAGGCATCGTGTTTCATGACCGGCCAGATCCTGACCCTTGACGGGGGACGCAGCCTTCTGGATGCGGTCTCCGTTCCTGCCCACTGACATGCCCGCCGACAAGGAGGCACCGAATGACCGACCTGATGGACAACGAGAAGGCCACCGCATCGGCATGGTTCCGCAAGCTGCGCGACGACATCGTGGCGGCCTTCGAGGGGCTGGAGGACAGCCATGCGGAGGGCCCGCTGTCCGAAGCCGAACCGGGGCGCTTCGAGGTGAAGGAGACGCGTCGGGCGGCCGAGGACGGGGGGGACGCCGGCGGCGGGCTGATGAGCGTGATGCGCGGCGGGCGCGTGTTCGAGAAGGTGGGGGTGAACGTCTCGACCGTGTACGGGGTGCTGGGCGAGGCCGCCCAAAGGGCGATGATGGCGCGCAAGGGCATGCCGGGGATGAAGGAGGACCCGCGATTCTGGGCCTCGGGCATAAGCCTGGTGGCGCATATGCAGAACCCGCATGTGCCGGCCGTGCACATGAACACGCGGATGTTCTGGACACCGCACGGGTGGTGGTTCGGGGGCGGGTCCGACCTCAACCCCTGCATCGTGTATGACGAGGACACGGCGCATTTCCACTCCGTGCAGAAGGCGCATCTGGATCCGCATGGGGAGGGGCTGTATCCGCGCCTGAAGGCCTGGGCGGACGAATATTTCTACATCCCGCACCGCCGGCGCGCCCGCGGGGTGGGGGGCATTTTCATGGACGACTACTGCACTGGCGACTGGCAGGCGGATTTCGCGCTGATACAGGATATCGGCCGGGCCTTTCTGCCCGCCTACCTGCCGCTGGTGGAGCGTCGCCGGGTGCAGGGCTGGAGCGAGGCGGAGAAGGATGTCCAGCTGATCCATCGCGGGCTGTATGCCGAATACAACCTTGTCTACGACCGGGGGACGAAGTTCGGTCTGGCCACCGGGCACGACCCGGATGCGGTGCTGATGAGCCTGCCGCCCCTGGCCAAGTGGATCTGAGGGGGGCGAGGGGCGCTGCCCCTCGCGCTCCCCGGAGTATTTTCGGCGAGATGAAGGGGGCGGTCGGGCTATCCGGTCATGCGCAGCGGTGGCGGCAGATGGGGTGGCTCGAGCGAGGGGATGATCCAGTCGGCATCGGCGAAATCGTCGCCGGCGGTGTAGGCTGAGGGGGTGACCACCACCGGCAGGCCCGCGGCTTTTGCCGAGAGGACGCCGTTGCGGCTGTCTTCGAAGGCGATGGCCTCGGTCGGGGATATTCCCAGCCGTGAGAGGGCCAGTTCGAACACGTCCGGGGCGGGTTTCTTGGCCGTCACCTCGTCGCCGGCGGCGATCACGTCGAAGATTTCGTCCGCCGGTTTTCCCCAGCAGGCGGAGCACAGGGCCTCGACATTGGGGCGGTTGGTGGTGGTGGCCACGGCGATGCGCAGCCCGTGCGCGCGGGCCGCCGCGATCAGTGCCGCCACGCCCGGTCTCAGCGCCAGTTCGCCGCCGGCGACGATCCGGCCGTAGCGTTCGGTCTTTTCCCCGTGCAGCCGGGCGATTTCCGCGTCCGAGGGGCCGTGCCCGGTGGCCTCGCGGTGGGCGCGCATGCGTTCCTTGCCGCCGGTGGTGCGCAGGAGTTCGGCGTAGTCGGCCATGCTCCAGTGCCAGTCCAGCCCGGCCGCGGCGAAGGTTTCGTTGAAGGCGCGGCGGTGGGCTTCTTCGGTTTCGGCCAGCGTTCCGTCCACGTCGAAGATCAGGGCCTTCGGGGTCATGTGGCGCCTTCGAGGATCGTTTGCGCCAGCTCGGGCAGCAGGGCATAGCTGGAGAAGCTGGCAGCGTGGGGCAGTGCGGCCACCGGGCTCTTGCGGTAGCCTTCGGTGAACAG
>JALTNO010000210.1 GCA_027000645.1 Paracoccaceae bacterium
GTCCTCGACACTAACCCGCAAATCGGGCAGCGCTGCCCCCCCGCGAAAGCGACGACGCACCCGCGTCCGCCTACCGCCCCTGCAGCAGCGAGCTTTCCCAGCTTTGCAGGAACTTGTCCCGGGTCAGCTGATCGAGATAGGTCAGCAGCCCCGGCCCCATGCGCACCGGGTGCAGCGCTGCATTGGCGCGCAGCCTGTCCGGATCGATCGGAGGCAGGCCCGACGCCTCCACCAGATCGGGCCGGTCCTTCAGCGACAGCAGGAAATCCACCAGCTTGCGCGCGTCCTCCGGGTTGTCGGCCGAACGCGGGATCAGCACGGTGCGCAGCATGACGTTGACGAAATCGGTCGGAGCCACGATCTCGAACCCCGCCCCGCCCTCGGCCTGCCCGGTACGGCGCAGTTCGGACCGGGCATAGCTGCCCAGCACGTTGTAGGCCAGCGCCAGCTTTCCCGCCGCCACGTCGCGGATCATCTCGCCCGAACAGCAGTAGAGCCGCGCCCCGAGACTGCCCATCACCTCCATCAGGCGCCAGTAGGCCTCGGTGCTGCGGCTGTCCTGGGTCGCCATGAGATAACCGAAACCCGACCGCCGCACGTCATATGTGCCGATCCTGCCGCGGAAACGCTCGGGGTTGCGCCGCAGCAGGCGGATCAGTTCCTCGCGGTTCTGCGGCACGTCGTCGTCACCGAAATAGGCGCGCGAAACCACGATCACCGCGGGCTCGGCGGTAAAGGCGAAAACCTCGTCGCGCCAGATCGCCCAGTCGGGCAGCGTCGCGGCCAGAGGCGAGGCATGGGCCTGCGCGAAACCGTCATTGGCAAGTTTCGTCTGCAGGTCCATGGCCGAGGAAATCGCGGCGTCGAAACGGGCGCCTTCCTCGCCGATCGCTTCCATCAGATCCGAGGTGCCGGTGATCGTATAATCCACGGAAATGCCGGGGTTTTCCCTCTGAAAGGCCAGGATGATGGGGCGAAAGACCTCGAGATCGGTGGTCGAGATCACCCGCAGCACCGAACGCTCTGCCGCAGCGGGGAAAAACGCCCGGTCCTCGACCTCGAACCCGCCCGCCCGGGGCGCGGCCAGCAGCAGCGCCGCCGCTACGGCCGCGGCAAATGCAGCGATACGCATGCGCCTCCTCCCTCGGGATTTGCGGAAATTTCAAGCCGCCCGCCATGGGCCTGCGCGACCACGTTGGCGATGGTCAGCCCCAGCCCCGAGCCGACCACATCACCGGTATTGGCGCCGCGCGCATAGCGCCGCGTCAGCGCCGCCAGATCCGAATCGCCAAAGCCCCGACCGTTGTCGCGCACGGCGACCGAGACCTCGCGCTCCTCCTCGGTCAGGATCACCGCGATCCGGCTGTCCTCGGGACTGTACTTGATGGCATTGTCCAGGATGTTGTTCAGCGCCGCCTGCAGCAGGATGCCGTCGCCCTCCATGCGCACCGGGCCCTCCGGCAGATCGCGCTTCATCTCGATATCCCTCAGCTCGGCCGCGGGCGCCAGCCGGCTGCAGATCTGGTCAACCAGCTCCACCAGGTCCAGCCGGCTGCGGGCAAGATTTTCCGAGCGGAAACTCACCATCGCGTGATCCAGCATCTGACCGGCCGAACGGGCACTTTCGTCGATGGTGCGGATCAACTCGCGCAGCGCCCTGCGGTGGTCGGGATCGTCCAGCCTGCGATGCACCAGCTCGGCCTGGGCCCGCACCGTCGCCAGCGGCGTGCGCACCCGGTGCGCGGCCTCGGCGATGAAATCCTCGGTCTGCGCCAGCGCGCTGCGCAGCCGCGCGATGAAGCCGTTCAGCGCGCGCGCCAGCGGCTGCAGCTCGACCGGTGTCACCTCGTTGAGCGGGCGCAGATCGGCCGGGCCGCGCCGGGTGACCGCGCGGGTCAGCCGCCCGATCGGGGCCAGCGCCTGGTTGGCCGTCAGCAGGCTGAGCGCACTTGCCAGCAGGAAGAACCCCACCCCAACCGCGGTTGCCGTGGCGGTGATCCGGCGCGAGATCGCCGCCAGCCCCAGCCGCGTCTGCGCCACTGTGACAGCGACCGAAAATTCCCGGCTGGTGCCGAGATTGCGCAGGACCGTCACCGCGCGCACCTCGTCCCCACGATAGGTATAGGTGTCAAAGGCCGGCCGGTCGGGCTCCAGCGGGTCCGATGGCGGCGGCAGATCGTCGTAACCGGTCAGCGTCCGGCCCGCGGTCTCGACACGGTAGAACACGCGGTCCTCGTGCAACGAACCCAGCATCGACAGCGCCGAATAGGGAAGCTCCAGCGTCACCCGCCCGCCCTCGGTGCGCAGGCTGTCGGCGATGGCGGTGGCGGATGCGGCGAGGATGTCGTCCTGCGTGCCCTCGGCCGCCCGCTGCGCGACCGCCCGCACCACCAGGAACAGCGCCACCGAAAGAATCGCGGCAACCCCCGACAACTGCAGGAAAAGCCGCCGGCGGATCGAGCCGCGAACCTTCATTCCGCAACCAGCCGATAGCCCAGCCCGCGCACCGTCTCGATCCGCACGGGCGCGCCGGCAAGACGCTTGCGCAGGCGCGCGACATAGACCTCGATGGCGTTTTCGGACACGTCGTCGGAAAAGGAAAACAGCCGCTCCATCAGATGCGCCTTGGACAGAACCCGGTTCGGAGCGGCAAAGAACACCTCGAACATGCGCAGCTCGCGGTTGCGCAGGGGCACGCAGCGCCCGCCGAAGCGCAGCTCGGCCCGCAGCGAATCCAGCACCGCCCCGCCAAAGGCCCGTTCGTTGCGCGCCGCACCGCCGCGCCGGCGCAGCACCGCCCGGCAGCGCGCCTCCAGCTCGGCGAAGTCGAACGGCTTGGTGATGTAGTCGTCGGCGCCCAGATCGAGCGAGCCGACCCGGTCCGAGACCTCGGATCGCGCCGTCAGCACGATCACCGGCGTGTCCCGGGCGCTGTTGCGATGGGCGCGCAGAAACGACCGCCCGTCGCCGTCGGGCAGCATGATGTCCAGCAGGATCAGGTCGTATTCGGTCACCGCCACGCAATCGGATGCGGCGCGGATCGTGCCGGCGCGGTCCACCGCGTGACCGTCCAGGCTCAGCCGTTCCGCGATTGCCTGCGACAGCTTCGGATTGTCCTCGATCAGAAGAAACCGCATCGCGCCGCTCAAGCCCTTTGCCGGATGTCGTGACAGGTTGGTGTCAGGTTGGGACCGTCTGATTGCAAGCATGGGCAGAGCGGTCTGCCATGTCAAACGGGAGGAAAGAAATGACGAAACGGTTTTTCCGCACCGCCATCGCCGGTGTCGCGCTGAGCCTTGCCGCGGCCTCGGGGGCCGCAGCCGCCGAGTGCATCGCCCCGGCCAATCCCGGGGGGGGATGGGATTTCACCTGCCGCCAGATCGGCAAGATCCTTTACGACATCGGCGCCGTGGACAAGCCGGTGCAGGTCACCAACATGCCCGGTGCCGGCGGCGGGCTGGCCTTCAACTACGTGGTCACCGAACGCAATGACGACCCCGAGCTGATCGTGGCCGCCTCTTCGGCGACGACCACGCGGCTGGCCCAGAACGCCTATGCCGGGCGCACCGCCTCGGACGTGCGCTTTGTCGGCGCCATCGGCATCGATCCGGGCGTGATCGCCGTGGCCGCCGACAGCCCGTTCAAGACGCTCAAGGACCTGGTCGATGCCGCACTGGCCGATCCGGGCTCGGTCTCCTTCGCGGGCGGTTCGGCGGTGGGCGGCTTCGACCACATCAAGCCGCTGCTGATCCTCAAGACCGCGGGGCTGAAGGACATCACGAAGATCAAGTATATCGGCGTGGACGGCGGTGCCGACGCGGTGACGCAGACGGTGGGAGGCTTCACCAGCGCAATGACGGGCGATCTGTCCGAGATCGTCGGCTTCATGAAATCGGGCGACGTGCGGGCGCTGGCGGTGCTGACCGAAGAGCGCGTGCCCGGCTTCGAGGACATCCCGACCGCCATCGAACAGGGATATGACGTGGTGGCCGGCAACTGGCGCGGGCTTTACGTGCCGCGCGGCATCTCGGACGCCGATTTCCGGAAATGGGCGGACAGGCTTCAGGCGGTGGCCGACAGCGACCAGTGGAAAGAGGCCATGGCGGCCAACGGCCTTGCCCCCTTCACCATGGTGGGCGATCAGTTCCAGAGCTATGTGGACCAGCTGGTGGCCGATATCCGCCAGATGTCGAAAGATATCGGGGTCATCCAGTAATGGTTTCGGACCGGATCTTCGGTCTGGTCACCACTCTGGTGGCGCTTGCCTACATCGCGGGCGCCACGCAGATCCAGACCAGCTTTCTGACCGACCCGGTGGGGCCTCGCAGCTTCCCGATCCTCGTCGGAACGGTGGCCGCAATCTGCGGCGCGATCATCCTGCTGCGCCCCGATCCCGACCCCGAATGGCCGTCGCTGCCGACGCTGGGGGCGCTGGGCTTTGCGGTGGCGGTACTCGTGGGCTATGCCTTCGCGCTCGGGCCGTTCGGGTTCATCCTGCCCACGGCGGTGGCCTCGGCGGTGCTCAGCTTCCAGATCCGGCGCAAGGCCCTGTCCGCCGCGCTGACCGGCGCCGGGCTGTCGGT
>JALTNO010000211.1 GCA_027000645.1 Paracoccaceae bacterium
CGGCCCTCGAGGGCCTCACCCCCCGGGATATTTCCGGCCAGAAAAAGGACCGGGTCAGTCTTCGCGATGTCGCCAGCGCCGCCACCGGCGCAGCAGCGGGCGGATGTCGAGCGCGGCCACCGCCGCGCCCAGAGGGATCATCCAGAAGCCCAGCACCGGCAGGAACCCCAGCAACCCGCCGAGGATAAGCAGGAGTCCCAGCACCAGCCGCAGCCCCGGCGGCACGCGCCGCCGGACCATGGCGAGGAAACCCTCGAAGCGCGCGCGCAGGGGGCTGCGGCGGGGCGTGCCGGCCATGACAGGGTCAGGCCTCCATCGCCTCGAGTTCGTCGATCATCCCCGCGATCATGCCGAGCCCCCGGTCCCAGAAGGCCGGGTCGGAGGCGTCGAGCCCGAAGGGGGCCAGAAGCTCCTTGTGGTGCCTGGAGCCGCCGGCCGCGAGCATGTCGAAATACTTGTCCTGAAAACCCTCGGCGCCTTCGGCATAGACCGCATAGAGCGCGTTCACCAGCCCGTCGCCGAAGGCGTAGGCATAGACGTAGAAGGGCGAGTGGACGAAATGCGGGATATAGGCCCAGAAGGTTTCGTACCCGTCCATGAATTCGAAGGCGGGGCCGAGGCTTTCGGCCTGCACGCTCATCCACAGCGCGCCGATGTCGTCGGGGGTGAGCTCGCCGCCGCGGCGGGCCTCGTGCAGCTTGCACTCGAAGTCATAGAAGGCGATCTGGCGGACCACGGTGTTGATCATGTCCTCGACCTTGCCGGCCAGCAGCACCTTGCGGCGGGTCAGGTCGTCGGTTTCGTCCAGCATCTTGCGGAAGGTGAGCATCTCGCCGAAGACGCTGGCGGTTTCGGCAAGCGTCAGCGGGGTGGAAGCCAGAAGTTCTCCCTGGCCGGCGGCCAGGACCTGGTGCACGCCGTGGCCCAGCTCATGCGCAAGGGTCATCACGTCGCGCGGCTTGCCCAGGTAGTTGAGCATCACGTAGGGGTGCGCGTCGGTCACCGTGGGATGGGCAAACGCGCCGGGCGCCTTGCCGGGTTTCACCCCGGCGTCGATCCAGCCCCGCTCGAAGAAGGGCTCGGCGATCCCGGCCATGCGCGGGTCGAAGGCGGCATAGGCCTCCAGCACCGTCCGGCGGGCCTCGTCCCAGGGCACGGTGCGGCTGTCCTCCATCGGCAGCGGCGCGTTGCGGTCCCAGATCTGCAGGCGGTCAAGGCCCAGCCATTTTCGCTTGAGCTCGTAATAGCGGTGCGACAGGCGCGGATAGGCGGCGACGACGGCCGCGCGCAGGGCCTCGACCACCTCGGGTTCCACGTCATTGGCCAGATGGCGCGACATCTGCGGGCTGGGCATCTTGCGCCAGCGATCGACGATTTCCTTTTCCTTGATCCGGGTGTTGTGGACGCGGGAGAAGATCTTGACGTTTTCGCCCAGGACGCGGGCCAGTTCGCGCGCCGCCCGCTCGCGCCGGCTGCGGTCCTGCTCGGTCAGCAGGTTGAGCGTGCCTTCGATGTTGAGCGTCTCGCCATCGACGGTAAAGGCAAGCCCGGCGATGGTTTCGTCGAAAAGCTTTTCCCACGCGTCGCCCACGGCGCCCAGATCGTGAAGGAATTTCTCCAGCTCGTCGGAAAGCTGGTAGGGCTTCATGGCGCGGATGCGGTCGAACATGGCGCGGTAGCGGGCAAGTTCGGGGCTGGCCTGCATGTGGCGTTCCAGCACCGAGCCGTCGATGCGGTTCAGCTCGAGCGTGAAGAACACCAGCGGCGTGGTGGCGTTGGTGATCTTCTCCTGGCAGTCGGAGAGGAACTTGGCGCGGGCCGCATCGGTGGTCTGCTGGTAATAGCGCAGCCCCGCGAAAGAGCTGATCCGCCCGGCAATGCGGTTGATCTCTTCCTGGCGGCGGATGCAGGCCAGCAATCCTTCGGCGTCCAGCTCGGCCAGCCGGCCCTCGTAGTCGCGGGCGAAATCGGCGCAGGCGGTCTCCAGCCGTTCCAGATCCTGCTGCAGGCGCGGGTCGTCTTCGCCGGCATAGAGGTCGTCCAGGTTCCACACCGGCAGATCACCGAGATCGGTGGCGCCGCCATCCGATGCCGCGTCGCGAAGGGGGAAGGGAAGTTCGAACATTGCAGCCTCTCCTTTGCCTTTGCGCCACACTTATGCGGCACGGGCCGCGATCACAAGCAAGCGCCGCGGAAAGATCCCCGCCGGCTGAGGGGCGGTCAGGGGGGCCGTGCATGCGGGTCTGGTAATCCTGCATCCGGCGCGTATGTTTGCGCCATGAGCCTGCACATCCCCTTCGACAACAGCTATGCCCGCCTGCCCGATGCCTTCCATGCGCGCGTGGCGCCGCAGCCGGTGAAGGCGCCGCGTCTGGTGGCCTTCAACGAGGATCTGGCCCGGATCCTGCGGATCACCCCGGGCGAGGCGCAGGAGATGGCGCAGGTGTTTGCCGGCAATGCGCTGCCCGAAGGGGCCGAGCCGCTGGCCCAGCTTTATGCCGGGCACCAGTTCGGGCACTACAACCCGCAGCTGGGCGACGGGCGGGCGATCCTGCTGGGCGAGGTGGTGGGTGCCGACGGGGTGCGGCGCGACATCCAGCTGAAGGGCTCGGGGTGCACGCCGTTCTCGCGCGGGGGTGACGGGCGGGCCTGGCTGGGGCCGGTACTGCGCGAATACGTTGTTTCCGAGGCCATGGCGGCGTTGGGGATCCCGACGACCCGGGCGCTGGCGGCGGTCGAGACCGGCGAGGAGGTGATCCGCGAGACCGCGCTGCCGGGGGCGGTGCTGACGCGGGTGGCGGCCAGCCATCTGCGGGTGGGCAGCTTCCAGGTCTTTGCCGCCCGCGGCGATGTGGCCAGCCTGAAGCGGCTGACGGATTATGCCATTGCCCGCCACTATCCGCAGGTCGAGGGACCCATGGGGCTGCTGCAGGCGGTCTGCGACGCCCAGGCGCGGCTGGTGGCGCAGTGGATGGGGGTGGGCTTCATCCACGGGGTGATGAACACCGACAACTGCGCGATTTCGGGCGAGACCATCGATTACGGCCCCTGCGCCTTCATGGATGGCTATCACCCCGACACGGTGTTCAGCTCCATCGACCACGCCGGGCGCTACGCCTATTCCAACCAGCCCGGCATCGCGGTGTGGAACATGGCGCAGTTCGCCACCGCACTGATCCAGCAGATGGCGGACAGGCAGGCGGCGGTGGAGGAGGCGACCGCCATCGTCCACGCCATGCCCGACATGATCCAGGCCCGGTGGCTGGAGCTGTTCCGCCGCAAGATCGGGCTCGGCACGGCCCGGGCCGGGGACGGGGACGGGGCGCTGATCTCGGCACTGCTCGACCTCATGGCCGCGCAGGGGGCGGATTTCACCAACACCTTCCGGGCGCTGGGCACGGCCGCCGCCCGGGAGCGGTTCTCCGACCCCGCCGCCTATGATTCGTGGGAGGCCGACTGGCGTGCCCGGGTCGCCGGCGAGCCCGACCCGCTGGCGCTGATCCGCGCCACCAACCCGGCCTTCATCCCCCGCAACCACCGCATCGAGGCGATGATCGAGGCCGCCCTGGGCGGCGATTACGCGCCCTTCCATCGGCTGGTTTCGGTGCTGGCGCATCCCTTCGACGATCAGCCGGAACATGCCGACCTGCGCCGCCCGCCGGCGCCGGACGAGGTCGTGCAGGCGACGTTCTGCGGCACCTGACTGCCTGAAAAAGCGGCACGATTCGCAGCTGCGCCTGCCCGGGCGCCGGAATCGACGCGGTTTCGCTTGCGCTTGGCCGTGCGGTTGGACACAAGGAAATCCCGATATTTCCGATCACGGTCACAGATGACTCCGACACGCGTTCCCGGGGCGGGGCTCCGGCTTGCCAGTTACAACATCCAGAAATGCGTGGGCCTCGACCTGCGCCGCCAGCCGCGCCGCATCCTCAACGTGCTCGACGATCTGGGCGCGCGGATCGTGGTGCTGCAGGAGGCCGACAAGCGCCTGCCGCCGCGCCCCGCCGCGTTGCCGCATTTCGTACTGGAAGAGGCCGGATGGCAGGTCGCCGATCTGGGCGGGGCGGGGTCGCTGGGCTGGCACGGCAACGCGGTGATCTGGCGCGGAGACCGGATCAGGGAGACGGGCAAGGCGCAGATCTCGCTGCCGGGGCTGGAGCCGCGCGGGGCGGTGCGGGTCGAATTCGAAACCCCGATCGGTCCGCTTCGGGTGGTGGGCGTGCATCTGGGGCTGATCGCCTATCATCGCCAGCAGCAGATCCTGCACCTGTGCCGCGAATTGCAGCGCCTGCCCGAGATGCCGATGGTCTGGGCCGGCGACTTCAACGACTGGTCCGAGGCGCGGGCGCTTTTCCACCTGGCGCCGGGGATGCGGTTCCTGCCGCCCCGGCCCAGCTTTCCCGCGCCCCGGCCGGTGGGGGCGCTCGACCGGATCGCGCTGGGGCCCGGGCTGGCGGCGGTGGCGCACGGGGTGCATGCCGAGCGGCCCGCGCATATCGCTTCGGATCACCTGCCGGTCTGGGCCGACCTGGTGCCGTCCCCCGAATGAGCCCCCCCGAAT
>JALTNO010000212.1 GCA_027000645.1 Paracoccaceae bacterium
GGCCGGTTCAGCGACCCCGCGCCCGAGTTCCTTCTTGGCCGCTGGGCGGTGTTCGATCGCCCGCTGCGGGTCGATGACCGGTTCAGCACCACCTCGTGCCGCAACGCCGTTCTGGTGGAGAACGGCCGGTTGACCCTGCCCGACGCCCCAGGCGCCGTTCCGGCGGAATACTGGCTGTCCGGGGATCGCGTCATCATCAGGACGAAGGATCGACAGGACGAGATCATCGTCCGCCTGATCGCTTCGGGAATCTACCTGCACCACCTGGAATTCGACCGGGGCGACGGGCGGGGCATCGGCTACGCCTATCGCTGCGCCTGAGCCGGGCCCGCCGCCGGCTCAGCCGGCAAGAAGCGCCCGCGCCGCCTCGCGCGCGGCGTCGGTGACGGTATCGCCCGCCACCATGCGGGCGATCTCGTCCACCCGCGCATCCGCATCCAGCCGCGTTACCGTCGAAAGGGTGGCCCCGCCCACGATCTTCTTTTCCACCCGCCAGTGATGCGCCCCGCGCGCTGCCACCTGCGGCGAATGGGTGACGACCAGAAGCTGCCCGCCCGCCGCCAGCGCCTCGAGCCGCCGCCCGACCGCGTCGGCGGTGGCCCCGCCGATGCCGCGGTCGATCTCGTCGAAGATCATGGTCACGCCCCGGTCGGGTCCGGTCAGGCAGACCTTGAGCGCCAGGAGAAAGCGGCTGAGCTCCCCCCCCGAGGCGATCCGGTTGAGCGGACCCGCCGGCGCACCGGGATTGGTCGCGACGGTGAATGTCACCGCGTCACGGCCGTCCGGACCGGGATCGGCAGGGGCAAGCCCGGTGGAAAAGACCGCCCGCTCCATCTTCAGCGGCGCAAGCTCGGCCATCACCGCCCGGTCCAGCCGCCCGGCGGCTTCGCGGCGCGACTCCGACAGTGCGGCGGCCGCGGACTCGTAGGCCGCCTCGGCCTCACCCAGCCTCGCGCGCCGGGCCTGAAGATCGGCGTCGCCCGCCTCCAGCGCCGCCAGCCGATCCCGCAACTCCCCGGCCAGCGCGCCCAGATCGTCGGGCAGAACCCCGTGCTTGCGCGCCAGCGCCCGGATCGCGAACAGGCGTTCCTCGACCCGTTCCAGTTCGAAGGGGTCGAAGTCCAGCGCTTCGAGGCAGCGCCCCACGCCGTCCTGCGCCTCGGCCAGTTCGATCAGCGCCCGGCCCAGCGCGGCAATCGCCTCGTCCAGCATGTCGGGGGCGTCCTCGCCCACCCCTTCGAGCCAGCGCAACGCATCCGCCGCCGCCCCCTCAGCCCCGTCGCTGCCCAGAAGGGCAAGCGCCCGCGCCACGTCGTCGCGGATGCGTTCGGCTCCCTGCATCATGCGCCGGCGGGCATCAAGTTCGGCATCCTCCCCCGGCTGCGGGTCCAGCGCGTCCAGCTCGGCCACCGCATGGCGCAGGAAATCCTCTTCGCTGCGGATCTGCTCCAGCGCCTCCTGCGCATCGGTCACCGCCGCGCGCGCGAGCTGCATTTCGCGCCAGGCATCGCGCACCGCCTTCACCAGATCGTCATGCCCGGCGAAGGCGTCCAGCATCGCCCGATGCCCGCGCGGGTCGAGCAACCCCCGATCATCCTGCTGCCCGTGCAGCTCGACCAGCGTCGCGCTGAGCGCGCGCAGCACCTCGCCCGAGCATCGCCGGTCGTTGACCCAGGCGGTCTTGCGCCCCTCCGCCGTGTTCACGCGGCGCAGGATCAGTTCGTCGCCCGCCGGAAGCCCGGCCTCGGCCAGCACGGCGCGCGCCGGATGCGCCGGGGGCAGGCCGAAGACCGCCACCACCTCGCCCTGTGCGGCGCCCTGGCGGACCAGATCGGCCCGCCCCCGCCAGCCCAGCACGAAGCCCAGCGAATCGAGCAGGATCGACTTGCCGGCACCGGTTTCCCCGGTGAGCACGTTCAGCCCCGGCCGGAACGCCAGTTCCAGCCGGTCGATGATGAGCATGTCGCGGATGTCCAGTGCGCGCAGCATCTCCGCCCCTGGCGTCAGGTCGCGGCAGCCGGAGCCGTGCGCGCCGTTCCCGTCACAGCCATTCGCCCTTGATCGACTGGCGATAGATCTGCGCGAGCCAGTTGCCGCTGTAGGGCGTCAGCTTCAGGCCCTTGCCCATCAGCAGGTCGTAGCCTTCCTTGTACCACGGGCTGGAGCGGTAGTTGTAACCGAGGATCGCACCCGCGGTCTGCGCCTCTTTCAGCAGGCCCAGCGAAAGATAGGCCTCGATCAGGCGATAGAGCGCCTCGGGCGTGTGGCTCGTGGTCTGGTAGTCCTCGACCACGGAACGGAACCGCTTGATCGCCGCGGCGTAGTTCTTCCGGCGCAGGTAATAGCGCCCCACTTCCATCTCTTTCGCCGCCAGGTGATCGAAGGCAAGATCGAATTTCAGCATCGCCGAGGTGGCATATTCGCTGTCGGGATAGACCTCGATCACCTTGCGCAGTTCCTGAAGCGCCTGAAAGGTCAGGCCCTGATCGCGGCCGACCTCGTCGATCTGGTCGTAATAGCTCAGCGCCAGCAGATACTGCGCATAGGCGGCATCCTCGTCGGTGGGATAGAAATCCAGGTACCGCTGCGCGGTCGAGCGGCTGTTCTCGTAATCCTGCCCCTTGTGATAGCTGAAGGCCTGCATGATCAGCGCCCGCTTGGCCCAGCTGGAATAGGGATAAAGCCGCTCGATCTCGGAAAAGTACCAGGCCGCGTCGTCGGTGCGGCCGCGGTTGAGTTCGAACTCCGCACGCTGGTAGATCTGCTCGGGCGTGAAGCCGTCCAGCCCCTTGGTGCGATCGGCAGCGGGCCCGCCACCGATGCCGCTGCACGAGGCCAGAAACAGAAACACGATGACTGCGCCGAGACGTTTCACCACTGTCCTGCTGCCCGTCATGCTTGCCAAACCCTTGCCGACCCCCGGCCTTCCGCCGGTTCGCGGCACGGTCTAGCACATTAATTCGCGGTGCAAAACGCCTTATCGGCGTCCTCGGCAAGATCGCACATGAGGCGCGGCAACCTGCCGCCAGGCCATGCCGTCACGCCACGCGGGGGATCTCGCTCAGCGCCAGCCCCCTGCCCGGCAGCCGGGCCGAGACGCGCGGGTCGCAGATCACCGGGCGGACCGCGCCGGGCGTCGCAAACAGCTTGCGCAAGAGCGTGTTGGTCAGCGCGTGCCCGGCCTTTTCGCCCACATAATGGCCCAGAAGGGGGCCGCCCGCCAGCGCCAGATCGCCCAGCGCATCCAGCATCTTGTGGCGCACGGCTTCGTCGGCGCGCCGGAAACCGCCGGGTGTCAGCACATGGTCGCCATCGACGACCACGGCGTTTTCCAGCGACCCTCCGAGCGCAAGCCCGTTGCGCTGCATCCCCTCCACGTCGGAGAAACGGCAGAAGGTTCGGCAGTCGCTCAGTTCGCGCGCGAACGCGCCATTGCCCATGTCGAGCGTGCGGCTCTGCCGGCCGATCGCGGCATCCTCGAAATCTATGTGAAACTCGATCACCAGTCGGTCCGACGGCTTCAGCGTCGCGCGCGCACCGTCCCTTTCGACGGTCACCGCTTCGCGCACCTCGTAGGCGACCACGGGCGCATCCAGCGACCGCACGCCTCGCGTCATGATGCCGCGCAGGAAGGCCAGCGACGACCCGTCCATGATCGGCACCTCCGGTCCGTCGATCTCGATCAGGGCGTTGTGAACGCCGGTTCCGGCCAGCGCCGCCATCAGGTGTTCAACCGTGGACACGGACACGCCCGCCCGGTTGACAAGCCGGGTGCACAGCGGCGTGCGGTCCACCGCGTCATAGAGCGCCGGGATCATCGCGTCGCCCACCTGGATGTCGGTTCGCCTGAACCAGATACCATGTCCTGCGGCGGCGGGCCGGATCGTCATCCGCACCTTCGCGCCACCGTGCAGGCCGACGCCTTCGAACGTGACCGGCGATTTGAGCGTGTTCTGCAAAACGGGCCTCTGGCAGCAATGTCCAGCCTCGCGGGCTGTGTTGCGCAATGAGGTAGCGACGCCCCCCCGGCGGCTCAACTCAATCTTTGTAACGGAATGAAACACGGCTGTAACAAATCGGCAATTCCCTGCCGACGCCCCCGCAACCTGTCGTCATAAAAGGAAAAAAGGCCGCCCGGCGGCGGCCTTTCCGGTTTCGAATGTGACCCGGTCAGTTCGCCTGACGACGCAGGAAGGCCGGAATTTCGATCTTTTCCTGCTCGGGATCGGCAGTCGGCTCGGGCGTTTGCGCCATGCCGCTCCGCTGCAGGCGCGGCTGCGGGCGCGCCTCGGCCTGGTTGTCATGCGCGTGGCCCGTCATCCGCCCGATCAGCCCGTTCAGGCCGAAGCGCGAGCGCTCGGGTTTTTCCTCCGGCGGCCTCGCCTCAAGCGGCGGATCGGCCCGGGGGACGTTGCGAACGGCCGCCCGAAGACGCTGCTCGGCCTCGGGCGAAGGTGTGCCCGGCGCCGGGGCGCGCGGGGCGACGAAGCTTTCGGCCTCGTCCTCGGCCATGGCTTCGGGGCGCGGCTCGAAAGCCGGCACCTCTGGGG
>JALTNO010000213.1 GCA_027000645.1 Paracoccaceae bacterium
GTTGAACTTCTTCTTGTTGAAGGTGATCTCGAAGAACTCCTGGGACTGGTGGAACGAGGCGAGCATGTAGTGCTTGGCCACGTCCTGCATGCCGAAGTCGCGGTCCGAGGTCGGGTTGTTGAACTCCGCCGCGTCGATCAGGCCCGACTTCATCGCCGGCTGGATCTCACCACCCGGCAGCTGCACCACCGACAGGCCCATCTCCAGCATCACGTCGGCCGCAAGACCCACGGTGCGGTACTTCATGCCGCTCATCTGGCTGACGTCCTTGATCTCTTCCTTGAACCAGCCCAGCGGCTGCGCCGGCATCGGCGAGTTGAAGAAGGACACCACGTTCAGCCCGAGCTTTTCCATCAGCTCGTTGAACAGCTCCATGCCGCCGCCGTAATGGACCCAGCCCAGCACCTCCTGCGAGGACCAGCCGAAGCAGGGGCCGGTGCCGAACAGCGAGGCGGTCTTGGACTTGGAGTACCAGTAGGCGGGCACGTAATGGGCCGCGTCGAGTACGCCGCGATGCACCGCGTCCTGCATCTGGCTGGTCTTCACGACCGCGCCGACCGGCAGCAGCTCGATCTTGAGCGCCCCGCCGGCCATGTCGTTCACGCGCTTGACGTAGGACTGCGCGTTTTCAAGGAAAATGCCGCCACCCCAAGCCGCCTGCATCTTGAGCACGATCGGCTTGGACTGGGCGAGTGCCGGGGCTGCCAGAGCGCTGGCGCCGGCAGCAATGGCGCTGCCCTTCAGGAATTTCCTGCGATTGAGCATCTTGTTCATCTTGTCTCCTCCCAAAATGTCGGCGCATTGCCGACGTCAGATTCACGCGCAAACCATTTGCGGGTGAAAACCGCCCGGCACCGTGCCTGCTGCACGCGGTGCCGGCATGTCCTGATCGCGAGACGTCCCCCCCGAGTTCCCCTCCCGGTCACTCTTGCCATTCACTTCATCAAGACGGTCCGGACCTGTCAAGATTTGGCGAATGGTGCCCGGTCCGGTCAGGTTCGGCGCATCTTCGGTGGCGTCGCCCGACCCCGGGTGGTGTTGTCTCGCAGTGATTTCGTTCCTCCGTCTTGTGTTTCCTTCTCAGAATTCCTGTATCACCGCCCGGCCGGATTCCTCGGCCAGCGCCACCACCCGGCTGGCCACGGCCAGATCCTGAAGCGCCACGCCCGTGCCGTCGAAAAGCGTGATCTCGTCGGCGGATCTGCGGCCCGGATGGGTGCCGTTGATGACTTCTCCGATGGGGCGGATGTCGTCCTGCGCCTTCAGCCCCCGGCCCACCGCGTGCTGGCATTCGCCGATGCTGATGGCCTGGGCCACCTCGTCGGTGAACACGCTGGCGCGGGCGACCAGTTCGGCATCGACTTCCTGCTTGCCCACGGTATCGGTGCCCATGCAGGCCACATGGGTGCCGGGGCGGACCATGTCCGCCATCAGGGTGGGTGAGAAGCTGGAGGTGATGGTGATGATCACGTCCGCCCGCGCGCCCAGCTCGTCCGGTTCCACCGCCTCGAAGGGCAGGCCGATCTCGGCCGCCGTTTCGGCCAGGCGCGAGAGCATCTCGGGGTGGTAGTTCCAGCCGACGACGCGTTCGAAATCGCGCTGCTCGGCCGCTGCCCGCATCTGGAAGGCCGACTGGTGGCCGGCCCCGATCATCCCCAGCACCCTGGCGTCGGGCCGGGCAAGATGGCGGATCGATACCGCGCTGGCGGCGGCGGTGCGCAGCGCCGTGAGGTAGTTGCCTCCCACCACCGCGTGCAGCCGCCCGGTGTCGGGGTCGAACAGGAACACGGTGGACTGGTGGTTGGTCAGGCCGCGGGCCTCGTTTCCGGGCCAGTAGCCGCCCGATTTCAGGCCCAGCACCAGCCCGGCCCGGTCGAAACCCGACTTGAAGCCGTAGATGGCATCGGCATGGCCGATATCCTCGCGGATCACCGGGAAATTGTAGGCGTCACCGCGGGCCATGGCCGCGAACACCGCCTCGACCGCGTCAAAGGCTGCCTTGCGGTCGATCAGCTCGGGGACGGTGGATTCGGGAACGATGATCATGCTCAGAACGCCTTGCCGCGGGCCGAGACCGGCCAGACTACCTCGACCTTGCCGCCGCGCACGCCCACATACCAGTCATGCACGTTGCAGGTGGGATCGCAGTGGCCGGGCACAAGGCGCAGCTTTTCATTGACCTTGAGCACGCCGCCGGGGTCCATGATCACTCCGTGTTCGTCCGAGCATTTCACATATTCCACATCCGTGCGCCCGAACACCACCGGCAGGCCGCTGTCCACCGACTGCGCCTTGAGCCCCGCATCCACGACGGCCTTGTCGGGCTTGGCGTGGCTCATCACCTGGGTGAGCAGGAACAGCGCGTTCTCGAACTCGGTTTCGTCGATGCGCTTGCCGTCCTTGTCGAGGATGCGGCCGTAATCGGCATCCATGAAGGCGTAGGAGCCGCACTGAAGCTCGTTGTAGACGCCCGAGGCGCCCTCGAAATAGTAGGAGCCGGTGCCGCCGCCGCCGACGATGTCGCATTCCAGACCGACCGCGCGCAGCCCCTCGACCGCGTCGCGGACCATGGCCACGGCGATGTCGATCTTTTCCTTGCGGTCATAGTAGTTCTCGAGGTGCTGCATGGCGCCCTGATAGGCCTGGATGCCGGAAAACTTCAGCCCCGGCGCGGCGTCGATGGCGCGGGCGATCTCGACCACCTCGGGGGTGGTGGTCACCCCGCAGCGCCCGGCGCCGCAGTCGATTTCCACCAGGCACTCGATCTCGGTGCCGTGTTTCTGCGCCGCCGCCGACAGGTCGGCCACGTTGTTCACGTCGTCCACGCAGACCAGCGTGCGCGCGCCCAGCTTCGGCAGCCGGGCCAGCCGGTCGATCTTGGCCGGGTCGGTGACCTGGTTCGACACCAGGATGTCGGTGATGCCGCCGCGAGCGAAGACCTCGGCCTCGCTCACCTTCTGGCAGCAGATGCCGCAGGCGCCGCCGATCTCGTGTTGCAGCTTCGCCACGTCCACCGACTTGTGCATCTTGCCATGCACCCGCAGGCGCATGCCCATTTCGGCCGCCAGCCGGCCCATCTTGCGGACGTTGCGTTCCAGCGCGTCCAGATCGAGAACCAGGCATGGGGTCTGGATGTCGGCTTCGTCCATCCCCGGCAGGGCCGGGATGTCGTAGCCCACCTCGTAGCCGTCAAGTTTCGACTCTGCATTCATGGTTCTTCTCCCTCACGCCTTCTGCCAGGGCAGCCTGTCCAGATCGACATTGCCGCCGGTGATGATGACGCCCACGCGCTTGCCGGCGAAGACGTCCCTGTTCCTGAGGATGACCGCCAGCGGCACCGCCGAGGAGGGCTCCATCACGATCTTCATGCGCTGCCAGATCAGGCGCATGGCGTCCATGATCTCCTGTTCCGAGGCGGTGTGGATGTCGGTCACGAAATTGCGCACGAAATGCCAGGTCAGATCCTTCAGCGGCACCTTCAGCCCGTCGGCCACGGTCTGCGGCGCGTCATCGGCGATGATGTGCCCGGCCCGGAAGCTGCGCGCCGCGTCGTCGGCCTGTTCGGGTTCGGCCGCGTAGATCTTCACCTCCGGCGCCAGGTTCGACAGCGTCAGGCAGGTGCCCGACACCATGCCGCCGCCGCCGATGGGCGCCACCACCGCGTCCAGCCCCTCGACCTGTTCGATCAGCTCCATCGAGCAGGTGGCCTGCCCGGCGATCACCCGCGGATCGTTGTAGGGGTGGACGAATTCGGCCCCCGTCTCGGCCTGCACACGGGCGAAGACCTCTTCGCGCGACGAGGTGGAGGGTTCGCATTCGGTGATGATCCCGCCATAGCCGCGCACGGCATCCTTCTTGGCCTGCGGCGCGGTGCGCGGCATGACCACATAGCAGGGTATGCCGCGCCGGCCGGCCGCGTAGGACAGGCACAGCGCATGGTTGCCGGAGGAGTGGGTGGCAACGCCCTTTTCCAGCTTGTCCTCGGGCAGGCCGAACACCGCGTTGCAGGCTCCGCGCGCCTTGAAGGCGCCGGCCTTCTGGAAATTCTCGCACTTGAAGAACAGCTGCGCGCCGGTCAGTTCGTTCATGAAGCTGCTGGTAAAAACCGGCGTGCGGTGAATCCAGGGCGTGATGCGTTCGCGCGCGGCCAGAGCATCGTCGAAGGAAGGTATGTTCATCGCGTCCTCCATCATCCGCCCGCCCGGTAGCGGGCCTGCGCCGCGGCAACGCCGGAGCCGGGGGTCACGTCAACGCCGAAATCGGCCAGAGCCATTTCCGCCACCGCGATGCCGCACAGCGCCATTGCCTCGCTCATCATCCCCAGGTGCCCGATGCGGAACACGCGCCCCGCAACATCTCCCAGCCCGGCGCCGAAGGCGGTGCCGTAGCGGTTCGCCGCGTGGGCGACCATCTTGTTGCCGTCGATCCCCTCGGGCAGGACGATCGCGGTCACGCTGTCCGAATGGAGATCCGGCGAGGCCGCGCAGATCTCCAGCCCCCAGGCA
>JALTNO010000214.1 GCA_027000645.1 Paracoccaceae bacterium
CTGTAGACAGCGGCGGATTCATACCCCGTATCGATCGCCAGCTTGCCGATCTGCATCTGCGCGCCGTTTTCGTGGGACCAGGTCCGGCCAAGAAGCGCGCTCAACTCCTGCCAGCAGGTTGGCTCGGCAGGCCCGCCGTCGATGACAACGTGATCCACCAGCCAGCTTTCGAGGCCCCGCCCCCAGGCCCAGACATCGACCTCGATCCGGTCCTTCTGCACGTCGGCCCCGGCGGTCAGGAACAAGCCGCGTTCCGGCACCGTGCCTGCCGCCCAGCGCTCGCGGCGCTCGTAAAGCCGCTGCCAGTCCGGCGCCTCGCCGCTTTCGGCCCAGGTCTCGCCCAGGATGGTGTTCTTCAATGTCTTCAAGGCGGAATCGTTGCCCTTTGCCTCTTCCCACTTGCGGGCAATGGCCGCCCAGCTCAGCCAGCCCAGCGGCGAGTAGAGCCCGTTGATGTGGAAGCCGACGATGCCGGCGGCCTCGGCCTTGGCGCGGGTTTCCTCGTCGGCCGTGGGCTTCCAGCAGGCGCCGTTCTCCTCGGCCATCATCTGCGTCTTGAACCGCTCCTCGATCGGTTCCTCGCAGTGCTCGCAGACGTAGCGGGCGGTTTCCGGCTTGCCCTTTTCCCACCGCAGGCGCTCGAACTTCAGCCATTGCAGGCCGCCGCAATGGGGGCAGGGCACGAAGTACCGGCGCTGGTCGGAGAGTTCGAACTCCCGCTCGATCCGGCTCAGCCCCGTCACCGTCGGGGTGGAGGCCAGGAAGATCTTCGCCCGATGTCCGAAGCTGTTGGTGCGGGCTTCGGCCAGTTGCACCGGGTCGCCCTCGCCATCGACATCGCCCGGATAGGCATCCACCTCGTCCATGAACACCCAGCGTGCCGGCATCGAGCGCAGGCCCACCGCCGAGTTGGCCCCGGTCAGGATCAGCTGCCCGCCGGGAAAGCGCTTGGCGAGCACCGTGTTGCCGGAATCCCGGCTGCGCGACGGGCTGACCAGATCCCTCAGTGCCGGGCTGTCCTCAATCAGCGGGTCGATGCGCTGCTGGCTGAGCCGCTTCGCCAGTTCCACCGTCGGTTGCACCGCCAGCATCGGCCCGGGTGCCCGGTGAATGCAGAAACCGATCCAGTTGTTGCCGGCCTCGGTGGCGCCCACCTGCGCCGGCTTCATGAACACCACCCGCCGGGCCGGATGGCTGGGCGAGAGCGCATCCATGATCCCCCGCATGTAGGGGGTGCGGGATGTGCGATAGGGCCCCGCTTCCGATGCCGCGCGGGATGACAGGATCCGGTGTCGGTCCGCCCATTGCGATACTGTCAGCGCCGGGTCGGGGGCCAGGCCCTTCAGCCAGGCGGCCCTGATCTCCTTCGTCCTGTCCTCATCCGAGTTCAATCTCGATCTCCGCCAGCTCCGCGAGGTGCCGGCGGAGGTGGTGCTCCAGCACCTGCTCCATCAGATGGGCATCGACCCCGAGTTCCGCCGCCATGTCGGCGGCAACCCTGGGCGGCCAGTTCATCCAGGCGTCCCGTTCGCGCCGGGCGAGGTCGAAAACCAGCGCCGTGGCCTTGGCCCGATCCACCAACTCGCCTTTCATCTTTTTCAGGCGCAGCCTCGCGGTCTGGGCCTTCAGCACCTCGTTGGCCATGCGGGCGCGCAGGAACGACATCTCCCCGCCCGGGGCCGTGGTGCCGGCCTCGCGCAGGGTGTCATCGACCGCCTTGATGGCCGCGCGGGGCACGGGCTTGCCGGACACGTGCCGCTTCATCGGGTCGGTCTGCGCCTTCCACTGACGGTCGGCTTTCACTGGGTCGATGGTGCCGTCTGGCTCCAGCGTGATGCGGCCCGAGGCGATGGCCTTGCGTACGGCGCTTTCGGCCACACCGCGGTGGCGTGCATAGGCGCGGCGGGACAGTCCCATGGGAATCCTCTGATCATATTGCAATCAGGCGGCGGCCTACAACGCCATGATATTGCTGCGATTGTCGTTGATGTGTGGGGCGTGCCGATCAAGCGTGAGGGCACCTGCAGACCAGATTACAGGAGGTTGCCGTGCCAAAACTCACCGACACCCAAGCCCTCATTCTGTCCCACGCCTCCCAGCGCGATGACCGCATTGTCCTGCCGCTGCCGGGGCGCCTGCGTGGGGCGGCCGCGAAGAAGGTGGTCGCGCCGCTGATCGAACGCGGCCTGCTGTCAGAGATCGATGCCGATCCCCGCAAGCGCGGTGCGCTCTGGCGCCAGCGGCAGGATGGAACGTTTGCCACGCTGGCCATCACCGATGCCGGGCTCGAGGCAATCGGCATCGAGATTGACCCACCCCGGCCGGAACCGCCCGCTGACCCGGCGCCGGAACGCCCTGCCCAGCGCAAGGGCACCAAGCAGGCGATGCTGATCGAGATGCTGCGCGCAAAGGATGGCGCGACCCTGGAAGAGATCGTTGCCGCAACTGGCTGGTTGAAACACACCGCGCGCGGTGTCATCTCCGGCCAGCTGAAAAAGCGGCTGGGGCTGAATGTCGTGACCGAGGCCGACCCCCAGCGCGGGCGAGTGTATCGGATAACCGACTGATTTCCCCCTGATCTGGCCCTCGGTCGCATCCGTCACGCTTCACTCCGAGAAAGCCAAAAACATTCCAGCCAAAGCCGGCATCGCTACAGGCGCCCACACAAGGCCCAATCTACCACGTCGCCCTCATGGGACGACGTTGGTCGTTGTGGGCCGTGTCGCGCGCGCACGTGCCGCCTCGAAGGCCCTCCGCAGGACGAAGGAGCGTAACACCGAGACGGCCGAGAACAATGCGGCCAATTGCAGGTTCTGGCTCAACGTGGCCTGTAGACCAATGGCGGGGAAGGCCAGGATCTGGATCAGGACCGCCAGGCCATAACCGACCACGACGTTGGTTACCGCCTCGATCAGCGACATGGTGCGGCTCTGCTTCATGCAGTGTCCCGCTCGTCGGCTATTTCGTCGAAAGTCCGACCGTCACCGTCCAGCACCACCTGCTTGCCCGTGGCCTCCTGCCAGCGCTTGATCGCCACATCCACGAAGGCGGGTTGCAGTTCCATGGCAAAGACCTTCCGGCCCAGCGCCTCGCCGGCGACGATCTGCGAGCCCGAGCCCGAGAACGGCTCGAAGCAAATCTCGCCCTTTGTCGTGTGCCGTCGCATGGGGATCGCGAAGACTTCGAGCGGTTTCTGGGTGGGGTGTTCCGCGCCTGCCGGCCGCGCCGCGCCTTCCCAGTCCAGTTCCCACACGCTGGTGACATCGTGATCGTTGCCGCCGAGATGCGGCGGCTTGTTCCCCTGCTGCCAGCCCATCAGGCAGGGTTCGTGCCGCCAGGGGTAGTAGCTGTGGGTGGGGATGGCAGCAGGCTTCACCCAGACGATCTGCTGGTGGTTCAGGACACCCAGATCTGTCCACACGGCCTCGATCAACGCGGCGCGCTTGTGGGCATGCCAGCAATACCAGGCGGCGTCCTTGCGGGTGACCTTGATCGCGTTGCGGAAGACGGCCCGCAGGAAGCCCTCGGCATCCTTGATGTCCACCTCGCGGTAGAGGTCTGACCAGTCCTTCCCGGTGTCATTCGGTCGACCGGCCCCGGTGTAATCGACCAGGTAGGGCGGATCGGTCGAGAACAGCGCGGCGGTCTGGCCGTTCATCAGCCGCTCGACGTCCTTGAGGTTTGTGCTGTCGCCGCACAGCAGGCGGTGGTTCCCCAGCAGCCAGAGATCGCCGGGCCGGGTGACCGGATCTTCGGGCGGCTCGGGCACCGGGGCGGGGGCAAGGTCAACTTCGGGTTCATCACCCTCCAACTCGCCCAGCAGGTCATCCAATTCTTCATCCGAGAACCCGACCAGGTCGAGGTCGTACTCCATCTCGTGCAGGGCCTGCAGTTCTGCCCGCAGCAGATCCTCGTCCCAGCCAGCATTTTCGGCGATCTTGTTGTCGGCGATGACCAGCACCCGACGCTGGGCATCATCGAGGTGGTCCAGCGTGATGACCGGTACCCTGTCGAGGCCCAGGCGCTGCGCCGCCAGAAGCCGGCCGTGGCCAGCGATGATCACGCCTTCGCCATCGGCAAGGATCGGGTTGGTGAAGCCGAATTCCTTGATCGAGGCCGCAATCTGGGCGATCTGGGCATCCGTGTGGGTGCGGGCGTTTCCGGCATAGGGGGTGAGGTCGCCCACCGGCGTCATCCTGATCTTCACGTCTGTTCCTTGCGTTTACCTGCCCCTGAAAAGAAACGACCCCGCGAAGGCGGGGCCGAGTTGCCAACAGGGAGGCGGTATCTGTCGGGGGTGCGCACCAGATCTGCCCGAGATGCGCACCTGCGAACCGGAGTGCGCACCCGGCTGCGCAGGTGCGCACTTGGTGGAATTCTCACAAGCCTCGGTAAATATGAGGTTTTCCTGATCCGGGGCGGCAGGTGCGCACCCAGACTGCGCACCCGAAACAACACCCTGTCGCTAGAGAAATGCCG
>JALTNO010000215.1 GCA_027000645.1 Paracoccaceae bacterium
CGGTGACCCATGTTGCCCATTTCATACTCGGTATCGGTGTTCCACGAGGCGTCGGTCGCATCGACCTGGTAGGACACCTTGTTGATCGAGTTCTCGAAGCGCACGTCGTCGAAGAGGAAGAATTCCGCCTCGGGTCCGAAATAGGCCACGTCGCCGATGCCCGAGGATTTCAGGTAGGCCTCGGCCTTCTCGGCGGTGCCGCGCGGGTCGCGCTCGTAGTGCTCGCCGGTGTCGGGCTCGACCACGGAACAGTGCAGGCAGATCGTCTTTTCCGCGTAGAAGGGATCGACATAGGCGCTGTCGGTGTCGGGCATCAGCTTCATGTCCGAGGCCTCGATCGACTTCCAGCCGGCAATCGACGAGCCGTCGAACATGAAACCTTCCTCGAGGAAATCCTCGTCCACCTGGTCGGCCATCACGGTCACGTGCTGCAGCTTGCCGCGCGGATCGGTGAAGCGGATATCGACATATTCCGCCTCTTCTTCCTTGATCAGCTGAAGAACTGCGTCCTTGCTCATTTCCTTTTGTCCTCTCGCTTGGAAATCGGGTTTGTCACAGCGCGTCCGAACCGGATTCGCCGGTGCGGATGCGGATGGCCTGTTCGATCGGGCTGACGAAGATCTTGCCGTCGCCGATCTTGTTGGTGCGGGCGGCGCCGATGATCGCCTCGACCGCGGCTTCCACCTGGTCGTCGTCGAGAACGACCTCGATCTTCACCTTCGGCAGGAAGTCCACGACATATTCGGCGCCGCGGTAAAGCTCGGTGTGGCCCTTCTGGCGGCCGAAGCCCTTGACCTCGATGACGCTCAGCCCCTGAACGCCCACTTCCTGCAGCGCCTCCTTCACCTCGTCGAGCTTGAACGGCTTGATGATGGCTTCGATCTTCTTCATCGCGGCACTCCTCGCAACCTTGTCCAGGGGGGTCAGATCATGTCTGAATGGCTCTCACAATCAGATACCCTTTCCCGGCGCCGGCGGGGCAAGGTGAATGATCCGTGCTGTGCAACAATTGTGCGATGCGCACAAGATTTGAGCAGAATTGAATCGAGGGCAGTGCCATGGACGAACTCCTGACATCGGCGCAGATGCGGGCGATCGAACGGGAGGCGATCGCCACGGGCGCGGTGACGGGGCTGGAGCTGATGGAGCGGGCCGGCGCCGGGGTGGTCGCGGCGATCTTCGAGACCTGGCCCGCGCTTGCATCCGCCCCCGGCAGGGCGGTGGTGCTGTGCGGGCCGGGCAACAATGGCGGCGACGGCTTTGTGGTCGCCCGCCTGCTTGCCGGGCGCGGCTGGACGGTGGAGGTGGCGCTGCTGGGGCAGGCGGAGCGGCTGCCGCCCGATGCCGCCGCCAATTGCGCCCGCTGGTGCGAGACCGGCACGGTCCGGCCGCTGGAGGATGCTCCGGAAATGCTCTCCGGCCCGCCGCCGGCGCTGGTGGTGGATGCGCTCTTCGGCACCGGGCTGACCCGCCCGGTGGGCGGCGTGGCGGCCCGGATCCTGGGGCAGGTCGCCGAGATGCGGGCGCGGGACGGGGTGCGGGTGGTCGCGGTGGACATCCCGTCGGGGATCTGCGCCGACAGCGGCCGGGTGCTGGGCAGCTTCGCGCCGGCGGATCTGACCGTCAGCTTTCACGCCGAAAAGCTGGGCCACTGCCTGGGCGCGGCGGCGCGGCATTCGCGCAAGGTGGTGGTGAAGGATATCGGCCTGCCGCACGAGGCCGGCCCGGAGGTGGTGCGCCGGGTCGCGCCTCCCGCCCCGTCGCGCCTGGCCAAGGGCGAAGAGGCGCACAAGTACGACCACGGCCATGTGATGGTCCTGTCCGGCGGGCCGGGGCGAAGCGGGGCGGCCCGGCTGGCCGCGCGCGGGGCGCTGCGGGTCGGGGCGGGGCTGGTGACGCTGGGCACACCACCTGCCGCCCTTGCCGAGGTGGCCGCGCAGGTCACCGCCATCATGCTGCGCCCGGTGGCCGGAGCGGGCGAGCTGTCGGCGCTGCTGGAAGATCGGCGGTTCAACGCGATCGCGCTGGGCCCCGGCCTGGGACTGAAGGCGGGGCACGCGGCACTGGTTGCGGCGGCGCTTGCCACCGGGCGGGGCGCGGTGCTGGATGCGGATGCGCTGACGCTTGTGGCCCGCGATGCGGCGCTGTTCGCGGCGCTGCACGGGGGATGCGTGCTGACCCCGCACGGGGGCGAATTCCGCCGATTGTTCCCGGATATCGCCGAGCGGCTGGACGCGCCGGCGCTGTCGGGACCGGCATTTTCGACCGTCGATGCGGTGCGCGCAGCGGCGATGCGGGCGGGGTGCGCGGTGCTGCTCAAGGGCGCGGTGACGGTGATCGCCGGGCCGGAGGGGCAATGCGCGGTACTGGATTCGATCCGTGACCGCGCCGCGCCGTGGCTGGCAACGGCGGGGGCGGGGGACGTGCTGGCGGGGATGATCGCCGGGCTCAGGGCGCGCGGGCTGGCGCCGATGCCGGCGGCCGAGGCCGCGGCCTGGCTGCACGCGGCCGCCGCCCGCCGCTTCGGCCCCGGCCTGATCGCCGAGGACCTGCCCGAGGCGCTTCCGGCGGTGCTGCGTGACCTTGGCCTGTAGCGCGGTGCGCGCGGGCCCTGGATCGTCCTGTCAGGCCGCGTCGGTGAACAGCGCCGCCGGCAGCAGGCCGATGCCCACTTCGAGCCCGCTGGCATACAGCAGGTGCGGGGCATCGAAGACCAGCTGATGAAGTACCATCTCGCACCGGCCGAGTTCGCGAACGTCGCCGCCATCGGCCAGCTGGTCGGCACGAACCAGATCCGCTCCGGCCCGCTTCCCGCGCAGCAGCACCGGCTGGGCGGCGGGCAGGATCAGGTCGCAGGCCGGCCGCTGCGCCCCCAGGCAGCCGGCGGCGAAGCGGATCGCGCGCACCATTGCGCGCCGGCGGATGACGGATTTCAGCCGGACCATGCCCCGATCGCGGGAGATCAGCCGGTCGCCCGCGCAAAGATACTCCACCGGCATCTCGCCATCGCCGGTATGGATGAGCGTCCCGGTTCCCAGCCCGGTTTCGGGGGAATCGGAGAAACGGGGGCGCGGACCGTGCCCGCGGGCCCGTTCGGCCATGTTCGAAGTCATCTGCTGCTCGTTTTTTTCTGCCCGTGTTTTCGGGCAGGATAGAACAGGCTTGCGCGCGTGTCGCCAGATTTTTTCGCCACCGCCCCGAATTGCCCCCTTGCCCGTCCGCACCGGCGGGGCCGGGCATTTCCTCTCGCATCCCGGGCCGGGCTTTGCTATGCAGCCTTCCGCGCGCGGGGTGCCTTTCCCCGGGTGCAGGGATGCGGGTGTGGCGGAACTGGCAGACGCACCAGATTTAGGTTCTGGCGCCGCAAGGCGTGGGGGTTCAAGTCCCTCCACCCGCACCACATCGACCGGCAGGGGCGGCAATGAACCGACCCGGCAGCAGGGGCCGGACGGCCCGGTTTTTCGGGCGCCCCCAGGCCGGGCCGGAAACAATTGTTGGAAACCGGCGCCCGGAAGTCATATCCTTTACCCCGGACCCGACGATCAGAGGGAAACGCGCGCCATGAACATACATTCCCGCAAGACCGACGATGCGCCCGACCTGAACGAAGCCTCGGCCGCGCTGGCCGTGCTGCGCGACTGGGCAAGGACCGCCACGCCGACCGAGATCGCGGCGCTCGACCCCGCCATCGCCCGGCTGCTGCCGGAGCGGGCGCTTTCGAACTATCCCGACCTGTCGCGGCACTACCCCGAGGGTTTCGATGCCGATCCCGCCTACAGGGCGACGCTGCCCGATCTTCAGAACGGCCCGTCCAGCCTCATCCGCGGGGCGCGCCAGCATCTGGAGCATGTGGGCATCTCCAACTTCCGCCTGCCGATCCGCTTTCGAACCCGCGACGGCGGCGACGTGACGCTGGAAACCTCCGTCACCGGCACGGTCAGCCTGGATGCCGACAGGAAGGGCATCAACATGTCGCGCATCATGCGCAGCTTCTACCGCCATGCCGAGCGCACCTTCAGCTTCGAGGTGATCGAGCACGCGCTGGACGACTACATGGCCGATCTCGACAGCGTGGACGCGCGGATCATGATGCGGTTTTCCTTCCCGATGAAGGTGGACAGCCTGCGCTCGGGCCTGTCGGGCTACCAGTATTACGACATCGCGCTGGAACTGGTCGAGATCGCCGGGCAGCGGCAGAAGTTCATGCATCTCGACTATGTCTATTCCTCCACCTGCCCCTGTTCGCTGGAGCTGAGCGAGCACGCCCGCGCCGAGCGCGGCCAGCTGGCCACGCCGCATTCGCAGCGCTCCGTGGCGCGGATCTCGGTGCAGGTGGATTGCGACGGCCCCTGCCTGTGGTTCGAGGACCTGATCGAGCTGTGCCGCCGTGCCGTGCCGACCGAGACGCAGGTGATGGTCAAGCGCGAGGACGAACAGGCATTCGCCGAACTGAACGCCGCCAACCCGATCTT
>JALTNO010000216.1 GCA_027000645.1 Paracoccaceae bacterium
TATGCCTATGTGGGCCCGTGGTTCGGCGCCGATTTCGCGCCCCCGACGGACGAGATCCGGGTTCCGGTGACGCTGGATGCGGACTGAAACGGCACTGATCGCATTTCTGGCTCTGGCGCCCCCGGCCGCGGCACAGGCGCCGCTGTCCGCCATCGACTGGCTGAACCGGCCGCCGCCGCGGACCCTGCCGGGCACCGTGCTGATGGAGCCGCCGGTCAGCGACTCGGCCCGGATGCCGGCCATCGAGATCACCCCGCTGGAAAAGCTGGCGCCGCCGCTGGGGCTGGTGGGGGCGGCGGTGACCGGCCTGCCGGTGGATCTGTGGATCGGCAGCGACCCGGCGGTTCTGGCCCGCCTGATCGCCGACGCTCCGGTCGAATACAGCCCGGCGATGCAGAATCTGCTCTACACGCTGCTGCTTTCGGAATCGCGCCCGCCCCCGGCGGCGGATCAGGCCGAAATGCTGCTGCTGGCCCGGCTCGACCGGCTGATGGAGCTGGGCGCGGTCGATCCCGCGCAGGCGCTGGTGCAGCTGGCCGGCCCGACCGAAACTGCCGACCGTTTCCGCCGCTGGTTCGACGCCACCCTGCTGACCGGCGACGAATACCGCAGCTGCGCGGCACTGACCGCCGCGCCCTGGCTGGCCCCCGATTACGCCGCCACCATCTTCTGCCACATGCGCCGCGGCGACTGGCAGACCGCGGCGCTGACGCTGGAGGCGGTTCACGCGCTGGAGCTGCTGCCCGCGGACCGGCTGGCGCTGCTCGACCGGTTCGTGAGCCCCGAGATCTTCGAAGGCGCTCCGCCGCTGCCCGCGCCCGCCGATCCCGACCCGCTGACCTTCCGCCTGTTCGAGGCGATCGGGGAAAGGCTGCCCACCGCTCCGCTGCCGCGCCTCTTCGCCACCGCCGACCTGCGCGACGTGGCCGGATGGAAGGCCCAGATCGAGGCCGCCGAGCGGCTGACCCGCACCGGTGCCCTCGGCCCCAACCTGCTGCTGGGACTTTACACCGAACGCGCGCCCGCGGCCTCCGGCGGAGTGTGGGACCGGGTCGCGGCGATCCAGGAACTCGATACCGCGCTGGCCGGCGGCGACGCGCGGGCCGTGGCCGCCACCCTGCCCGCCGCCTGGGCCGCCATGCGCGCGGCCCGGCTCGAAGTCGCCTTTGCCGAGATGTTCGGCGAACGCCTTGCCGATCTGCCGGCGCCGGCCCCGCCTGTCGCGACGCTGATCTGGCGCATCCGCCTGTTGTCAAGGGCCTATGACGCGGCGGCGCGCACGCCGCCCGCCGACGCCGCCACCGACCCGCAGACGCGTTTCCTTGCCGCCCTGGCCGGCGGCAGGCCCGGAACGGCGCCGGCACCCACGCCGCGCGCCCGCGCCATCGCGGCGGGCTTCGGCCCCGATGCCGTCCCGCCCGCCCGCCTTGCCGACCGGATCGGCACCGCCCGCCTGGGCGAGGCGCTTCTGGAAGCGATCGCGCTTTTCGACAGCGGCCGCCAGGGCAATCCGGCGGACCTGACCGCCGCGCTTGCCTTTTTCCGCGCCGCCGGGCTGGAGGACACGGCGATCCGCGCCGCCCTGCAACTGATGCTGCTGGATGACAGGTAGGACATGACCGCGCCGGCCCATCCGCATCACTGGATCTCGGCCTTTCTCGAAGCACAGGCGGCCGAGGCCGGAGCCGCCACCAACACGCTGCTGGCCTATGGCCGCGACCTGAAGGACTTTGCCGCCTGGATGGAGCGTCGAAACACCGGCTTCGCCGAGGTGGACCGCGAACGCATCGAGGCCTACCTGATCGACTGCGACGCGCAGGGCCTGGCCCGCTCGACGCGCGCCCGACGCCTGTCGGCCATCCGCCAGATCTTCCGCTTTGCCTTCGAGGAGGGCTGGCGCGCCGACAACCCGGCGATACGGATTCGCGGACCGGGGCGGGACAGGCGCCTGCCGAAGACGCTGGAGGTGGCCGAGGTGGATCGGCTGCTGGACGCCGCCCGCAGCACCGGGCGCGGCGCGCCCGAGCGGCTGCGCAATACCTGCCTGATGGAGCTTCTCTATGCCACCGGCATGCGGGTGAGCGAACTGGTCTCGCTGCCGGTGGCGGCGGTGCGGGGGGACCCGCGCATGCTGCTGGTGCGCGGCAAGGGCGGAAAGGAGCGTATGGTCCCGCTGTCGCCGCCTGCACGGTCGGCGCTGGCGGCGTGGATCGAGGCGCGCGACGCGACCGAGGCCGAACGCGGCCGCAAGGGTGCGGCACCCTCGCCCTTCCTGTTTCCGTCGCGCAGCAGCGCGGGGCACCTGACCCGGCACCGGTTCTACCTGCTCATCAAGGAAATCGCCATGCGCGCCGGGATCAGCCCCGCAAAGGTCACGCCGCACACCCTGAGGCATGCCTTCGCCACCCACCTGCTGGCCAACGGCGCCGACCTGCGATCGATCCAGACCCTGCTGGGACATGCCGACCTGTCCACAACCGAAATCTACACCCATGTGCTGGAAAACCGGCTGGCCGAGCTGGTGCTGAAACATCACCCGCTGGCGCGCAAACCCGGCGGCAGCACGTCCTCGGACGGCCAGTAGCCGCCGATCAGCGTATCGTGATAGCCCTGCACCAGCCCCGCCCGCACCATCGCCGCGCGTTCGGGCCTCGGATCATAGTCCAGCCGCAGGATTCGCACCCACCCCGCCTCGAGCAGCGCAAGACGCGTCTGCGGTGCGCCGTCATTGGGCGGCAGGCCGATCGCCCCGGCATTGATCCACGTCCCCTCCTCGCCGTGGCGCACGAAGGCAATTCCGCAATGCCCGGCAATGATGGCATCCACCGGCCCGGCAATTTCCGCAAAAGCAGCGAACTCCTCCGCGAAAACCGCCGCATCATCCACCGGCCAGAGAAAGCGGGCGATATCCGTGACCCCGCCATGGACCACCCCGTAGCGCCGGCCGTGATGGCGAAACACCATAAGATCGGGCAGGCCGGCCATCCAGCGCCGCGCCGCATCGTCGAGGCAGGCATCGGCATGGGCGAACCATCCGGCCGAGAGCCGGTCGCAGGTGCTGCCCTCTTCGAACCCGCAGCCGCAATCGTTCGCCCCCGCGGCCAGCTGGCGTTCGCAGTTGCCGGCCAGCACCGGGCAGCCCAGGGCGCGGATGCGGGCCACGCATTCGGCGGGCCGGGCGCAATAGGCCACCACGTCGCCGGTGCAGATCATGTGCCGGGGCGCAATGGCGCGCCTTCGGGCCGCGCCGATCAGCGCCTCGAGCGCCGAAAGGTTCGAATACGGCCCGCCGAACAGCAGGATCGGGCCGGGAAGCTCTCCCAGATCGACAACGCGCATCCTCACCCCCCTTGATCGGCGCCGCCGCGCGCCCCATAACCCGACAGGAACAAAGGATGCCCGGAAATGGAAGCCTCTTCACCCGTTCTTGACCTCGCCTTCTGGATCAGCGCCGGGGTCATCTTCCTGATGCTGGTCCTGTCCGCCTTCTTCTCGGGCTCGGAAACCGCACTGACGGCGGCCTCGCGCGGCAAGCTGCGCATCCAGGCCGACAAGGGCTCGCGCGGGGCGGCGCGGGCACTGACCCTCACCGAGGACAGCGAGCGGCTGATCGGATCGGTCCTGCTGGGCAACAACCTGGTCAACATCCTGGCCGCATCGCTGGCCACGGCGCTTTTCACCCGGCTGTTCGGCGACAGCGGCGTGGCCATCGCGACGCTGGTCATGACGCTTCTGGTGCTGATCTTCGCGGAAGTCCTGCCCAAGACCTACGCCATCACCAATGCCGAACGGGCCGCCTCGGTGGTCGCCCCGGTCATCTCGGTGGTGGTGATCCTGTTTTCCCCGATCGTCTCGGCGGTGCGCCTGCTGGTGCGCGGCGTGCTGCGCCTGTTCGGCGTGCAGGTTGATCCTGAAAGCCGGGTTCTGGCGGTACGCGAGGAAATCGCCGGGGCGCTGCAGCTGGGCCATTCCGAGGGCGTGGTCGAAAAGGAGGACCGCGACCGCATCCTGGGCGCGCTCGACCTGGGCGACCGCACGGTGGAAGAGATCATGCTGCACCGCTCCCAGATCGAGATGATCGATGCCGATGCCGACCCGCAGGACATCCTGCGCCAGTGCCTGGAAAGCCGCTTTACCCGCCTGCCCGTCTACCGGGGCGAGCCGGGCAACATCATCGGCGTGATCCATGCCAAGGATCTGCTGCGCGCCATGTATCGCGCCGTCACCGACGGCAAGGCCGGCGCCGAGGCGCTGGCGAAGTTCCGCATCACCGACGTGGCCAAGCCCCCCTATTTCATCCCCGAGACCACCATGCTCGACGACCAGATGCGGCAGTTCCTGCGGCGGCACACGCATTTCGCGCTGGTGGTGGACGAATACGGCGTGCTTCAGGGGCTGATCACGCTCGAGGACATCCTCGAAGAGATCGTGGGCGAGATCACCGACGAATTCGACACCGCCACCGACAACCTGCTGCGCCGGACCGAGGACGGGCATTTCATCGTCGATGGCGCCATGAGCATCCGCGACCTGAACCGCGCCACCGACTGGAACCTGCCCGACGAAGAGGCCAATACCGTGGCCGGGCTGGTCATTCACGAGGCCCAGACGATACCCACCACGGGACAGGTGTTTTCCTTCCACGGCTTCCGGTTCGAGGTTCTCGGGCGCGAAGGCAACCGGATCACCCGGCTGAAGATCAGGCCGCTGCAGGATCGCCGCCCGTCGGCAGGATAGAGCAGACCAGGACCCCGCATGACCGCCGGCCGCGCCCGAAAGCTTTTCGACACCGTCATCGTGGATCTCGGTCGGCAGTTCCGCTGGTCGTTCCTGCCGCCCCTGATGGTCTATTTCGCCGCCGGGGCCTCGGGGCTGACGGCGATCGTGGGCACCTTCTTCGTCAAGGAATATCTCGATGTCTCGCCCGCCTTCCTCGCCGGGCTGGCCTTCTGGGCGGGGCTGCCCTGGGCGCTCAAGATGCCGGTGGGGCACCTGGTCGACCTGATCTGGCGCTGGAAGGCGGGGCTGATCTTCCTTGGCGCCGGGCTGATTGCCGCCTCGTTCCTGATCATGCACGGGCTGGCGCTGCGGCTGCCATGGATGACCTCGATCATGCCGATGACCTGGTGGTACGTGCTTTCGGTGCTGATCTCGCCCTTCGGCTACGTGCTTCAGGACGCGGTGGCCGACGCCATGTCGGTCGAGGCGGTGCCCCGGCTGGACGACAACGGCCAGCCGCTGCCGGCAGGCGAATCGCGCGCCCTGCACACCACCATGCAGACGCTGGGGCGGTTCGCGGTCATCAGCGGCGCCAGCTTCGTCGCCGCCGCCAACATCTACCTGTTTTCCGGGATCGAGGCCCTGGCCCCGGCCGAAAAATCCGCCCTCTATGCCGGCATCTACCTGCTGGCACTGATCATCCCCCTGATTTCGGTCTCGGGCACCGTGGTGGCGACGATCCAGAAACGCCGTGCCGTCCGGTCGCTGCTGGCCCGGGGTATCGACCGCGCCACCGCCCTGGCCCACCTCGAACGCAACGGGGAAGCGGTAAGGCCGAACTGGTGGTATTTCATCGGCGGCGCCGCCTTCGTGGCGCTGTCGCTGGCCGTCGGCATCGGAGAGGTTCCGGGCGCGCAGGAAATCGTGTTCGCCGGATCGATGGCGGTGGTTCTTTTCCTCATGCGCCAGCTCGTCCGTGCCCTGCCGCCCGAGAAGGCGCGCACCCTGATCGGCACCGCGATCATCGTCTTCGTCTTCCGCGCCGTCCCCCTGCCCGGCGCCGGCGCCACCTGGTTCGAGATCGACGTACTCGGCTTCGACCAGCAGTTCCTGTCGGTGCTCTACCTGCTCACCTCGGTCCTGACCCTGGTCGGCATGGTGGTGCTGCGGCCGATGATGGCGCGCAAGACCATCGTCGATATCGTCATCATCCTCAGCATCGCCGCGGGGCTGCTGTCGCTGCCCAATATCGGCCTCTACTACGGCATCCACGAATGGACCGCCGCCATGACCGGCGGCATCGTGGACGCCCGCTTCATCGCCGTGATCGACGCGGCGGTGGAATCGCCGCTGGGCCAGGTGGCCATGATCCCCATGCTGGCCTGGATCGCCCGCAACGCGCCCGAGAACCTCAAGGCCACCTTCTTCGCCGTCATGGCCTCGTTCACCAACCTGGCGCTGTCGGCCTCCAGCCTGGGGACGAAGTATCTCAACCAGCTGTTCGAAATCACCCGCGAAGTGATCGACCCCGCGACCGGCGCCATCGTCACCCCAGCGGACTATTCGCAGCTCGGCGCGCTGCTGATCACCACCGCCATCATCACCGTGGCCGCGCCGCTTCTGGCCATCGCCATCGTCCAGCGCACCCCGCTTCGCAGCACCGACTGAAACCCGCACGCACCGCCCTGCGGCAGGGGAACGATGCGAACTTCATCTTGCCGAAAATACTCCCGCCGGAGGCACCGCGGCCGCGCCCAGGGCGCGGCCGCAATGATTTCGGTGTCGCGCCGTCAGGCGCGGCCGTCCGGGGGGTTCAGCTGTGGCAGGGCATCCCCGCCCCTTTCCGGGCTTCCTCCTCGGCCTCGGCTGCGAGATCGGACAGGATCGGGCAGTCGGGCCTGTGGTCGCCGGCGCATTTCTCGACCAGATGGGTGAGCGTCCGGTGCATCTGCCGCAGCTCCTCCATCTTCTTCTCGATCCGCTCGATATGCTCCTGGGCGATCCGCTTCACGTCGGCACTCGCCCGCTGCCGGTCCTCGTAGAGCGCCAGAAGCGACCGGCAATCCTCAAGCGAAAAACCCAGCGACCGTGCCCGCCCCAGGAAAGCCAGCTTGTGCAGGTCGCGCTCGCGGAACTGGCGATAGCCGTTCAGCCCGCGCATGGGCTCGACCAGCCCGATCTCCTCGTAATAGCGGATCGTCTTGGCCGGCAGGCCGGACAGGCGCGATACATCTCCGATGTTCATGTTCCCGTCTCCTTCATCATTCCGCCGGAGCCGGGCGCAGCTCGGCCACGCCGCCGGCCTCGGCCGTTTCCCCGGTTTCCGCCACCGCCGGCTTGACCCAGCGCAGGCGCAGCGCGTTGCTCAGCACGAAGAAGCTGGACATCGCCATGGCGAAGGCCGCCAGCATCGGCGAAAGCAGGATCCCCCAGATCGGGTAGAGCACGCCCGCTGCCACCGGGATGAGAATGGTGTTGTAGCCGAAGGCCCAGAACAGGTTCTGGCGGATGTTGCGCATGGTCTTCTGGCTGATGTCGAAGGCATTCACCACGCCGCGCAGGTCGCCCGACATCAGCACCACGTCGGCGCTCTCGATGGCCACGTCGGTGCCGGTACCGATGGCGATGCCCACATCGGCCTCGGCCAGCGCCGGGGCATCATTGATGCCGTCGCCGACAAAGGCCAGCTTGTCGCCGCCCTCGCGCAGCTTGTGCAGCGCCTCGACCTTGCCCTCGGGCAGCACTTCGGCAACCACGTGGTCGATGCCCAGCTCGCGGGCGATGGCCTCGGCCGTGCCGCGGTTGTCGCCGGTGATCATGGCCACCTTCTTGCCCAGCCCGTGCAGCGCAGCGATCACCTGCGGCGTGCTGGCCTTGATCGGGTCGGCCACCGCGATCACCGCCGCGGCGCGCCCGTCGATGGCGGCATAAAGCGGCGTCTTGCCCTTGCGGCCCAGCGCCTGGCCCGCCTCGGCCAGATCGCCCAGCTCGATCCCCTCGCGGGTCATCAGCCGGTCGGCGCCGATCAGCACCTTGTGCCCGTCCACGGCAGCCTGCACGCCGAAGCCGGTGATCGAGTCGAAATCCTCGGCCCGCGCCAGGTCCAGCCCGCGGGCCTTCGCCGCCCGCACGATGGCCTCGGCGATCGGGTGCTCCGAGGTTGCCTCGACCGAGGCCACCAGCCGCAGCACCTCGGCCTCGTCCATCCCCTCGGCCACCGAAAGGTCGGTCAGTTCGGGGCGGCCCTCGGTCAGCGTGCCGGTCTTGTCCAGCGCGACGATCTTCGCCTCCTGCAGTGACTGCAGCGCGTCACCCTTGCGGAACAGCACCCCCATCTCGGCGGCCCGTCCGGTGCCGACCATGATCGAGGTCGGCGTGGCCAGGCCCATCGCGCAGGGGCAGGCGATGATCAGAACCGAAACGCCCGCCACCAGCGAGAAGGTCAGCGCCGGCTCGGGGCCGAAGAAGAACCATACCAGCACCGTCAGCGCGGCCACCGACATCACCACCGGCACGAAGACCAGGGTGATCTTGTCCACCAGCGCCTGGATCGGCAGCTTGGCGCCCTGAGCCTGTTCGACCATCTTGATGATCTGCGCCAGCATCGTGTCGGCGCCCACCTTGGTGGCGCGGAAGGTCAGGATGCCGGTGCCGTTGACGGTCCCGCCCACGACCACTTCGCCTTCCTTCTTCTCGACCGGGATCGGTTCGCCGGTGATCATGCTTTCATCCACGTAGGACGACCCGCTGATCACCTCGCCGTCCACGGCAATCTTCTCGCCCGGGCGCACATGGATGATGTCGCCCACCACGATTTCCTCGATCGGGACCTCGACCACCTCGCCGTCGCGCTCGACGCGGGCGGTCTTGGCCTGCAGGCCCATCAGCTTGCGGATCGCCTCGCCGGTGCGGCCCTTGGCGCGCAGCTCAAGAAAGCGGCCCAGCAGGATCAGGGTCACGATCACCGCCGCGGCCTCGAAATAGATGTTCTGCGCCTCGGCCGGCAGCAGCGAGGGCACGAACGTCACGATGGTCGAATAGATCCACGCCGCGGCGGTGCCCAGCGCCACCAGCGAGTTCATGTCCGGCGCGCCCTTGAACAGCGCCGGGAAACCCTTGGCGTAAAAGCGCAGCCCGGGCCCGAACAGCACGATGGTGGTCAGGACGAACTGGATATAGCGGTCGGCCTGAACGCCCAGGACGTTTTCCTTGAAATCGGCGATGAAGCCGAACAGGTAGCTGCCCATCTCCAGCGTCAGAACCGGCGCGGTGAGAATCGCCGCCAGCACCGTCAGGCGCAACAGCTTGTTCGCCTCGGCCGCCTTGCGTTCGCCCATGTCCTGGCTGTCCTCGGCTTCCCGGACCTTGGCCGGATAGCCCAGATCGTTCGAGGCCTTGATCAGGTCGGAAATCTGCACCTGGCCTTCCAGATAGGTCACGGTCGCCGTTTCCGCGGCCAGGTTCACGTTCACGTCCAGGACGCCGGGCACCGCCGCCAGCGCCTTGTCCACCCGTCCCACGCACGAGGCGCAGGACATGCCCTCGATCGACAGCATCACGGTCTTTCGCCGCGCGGGATAGCCGGCCTCGTCCACGGCCTCGACCAGAACCCCGATATCCGCCGGCGTGTCGAACCGCACCGTGGCCGTCTCCGAGGCGAGGTTGACATTGGCCTCTTCCACGCCCGGAACGGCCCTCAACGCGCGTTCGACCCGACCCACGCAGGAGGCGCAGGACATCCCTTCGACCGACAGTTTCACTTCGTGCAAATTGCCCATCCGACTCGGTCCTTTCATGTTTCCTGCACCCCACATAAAGGTTCCGCTAACTGGAAGGTCAAGGGCATTGCGAGAGACATGCCCGTTTCGGAATTCATTTCTTGACCTTCCAGCGCTGGAAGGGTTCAAACCCGCGGCGAAGGCACACTTCATACACTACAGGAGACATGAGATGGCAAAATTTTCCGTTCCGGAAATGAGCTGCGGCCATTGCACCTCGGCGATCGAAAAGCAGATCAAGGCGGCCGATGCCGCGGCCAGCGTGAACTGCAATCTGGACGATCGCACGGTGACCGTGGAAAGCAGCGCACTGGACAACGCCGCGCTTCTGGCCGCGATCAAGGAAGCCGGCTACGAGGCGACCGCTCTGTGACAACGGCGCCGGGCCGGGGATTTCCGGCCCGGCACCTCCCGCCGACGGGCGGCGGGCAAGATCGGCACGGCAAGACCTGTTCGGCAAAAGATGCTCGGGGGCTGGACAGTTGCGCCCCAAGGGCCGATTGATGGCAGGACAACCGACAGGACGGTGCCGCATCCCGTGCTTCTGACCATCGACAATGTCACCAAGTCATGGCCCGGCGAAACCGCCGTGCCCGTGCTGCGCGGAGCCTCGCTGGCGCTGGCGGCGGGCGAGACGCTGGCCCTGACCGGCGAAAGCGGCAGCGGCAAGAGCACGCTTCTGCACCTGGTCGCCGCGCTCGATGTTTTCGATTCGGGGGAAATCACCATCGACGGCACCGCCCTTTCGGGGCTGGACGAGGCCGGGCGCGCGGCGCTGCGGCGCGAGCGGGTGGCCCTGGTGTTTCAGCAATTCAACCTGATCCCCACGCTCACGGTCGGGCAGAACCTGGCCTTTCACGCCCGGCTGGCCGGGCGGGTCGATCGGGACTGGATCGACCGCCTGACCGGGCGGCTGGGGCTTGGGGCACTGATTCGGCGCTATCCCGAACAGCTTTCGGGCGGTCAGCAGCAGCGGGTGGCGATCGGCCGGGCGCTGGCCATGCGCCCGGCGCTGCTGCTGGCGGACGAACCCACCGGCAATCTCGACGAAGACAGCAGCGACGCGGTTCTCGACCTGATGCTCGAGCTGGTGGCCGAAACCGGCGCCGCGCTGCTGCTGGTCACCCATTCGCCGCGCATCGCCGCGCGGCTGGAGCGGCGGGCGCATCTGGCGGGCGGAAAGATAGGATGAGGGGCGCGATGACGGGGGCGGCGGCGCTGGCGCTTGCGAGCCACTGGCGGCGCCATCCGCTGCAGCTGTTCACGCTGCTGGCCGGGCTGGCCCTAGCCACGGCCCTGTGGTCGGCGGTGCAGGCCGTCAACGCGGAAGCCCGCGCCGCCTATGCCCGCGCCGCCGAACAGCTGGGGGCGGCGGGCTACGACCGGCTGGAATCGCGCTCGGGCGCATTCATGGACGTGGCCGCCTATGTGGCGCTGCGCCGCGCCGGCTGGCAGGTCACGCCGGTGCTTGAAGGGCGGATGCGGCTGGGGCCGGACCGGGTGACGGTCGTCGGCATCGATCCGCTGACCCACCCTTCGCTGCCGGCGCTGGACGAGGCCGCCGGGCGCGTGCAGCCGGGCGAACTGCTCGGCCCCCGCGGCCTGCTTCTGGCCGATGCCGGGACGGCGGCGCGGATCCGGGCGCGCCCCGACCTGCCGCCCGTGGTCGAGGTCGAACAGATCCCCCCCGACACCATCATCACCGATATCGGCCTGGCCGAGCGGCTTCTGGGCCTGCCCGGCCGGGTCAGCCGGCTGCTGATCCTGCCCGATCAGCCGCAGGGCATCCCGCCCCTGACAGAAATCGCACCCGCCCTGGAACGGATCGACGCCGCGGCGCGGTCGGACATGGCGCGGCTGACCGACAGTTTCCAGCTCAACCTCACCGCCTTCGGCCTGCTGTCCTTCGCGGTGGGGCTGTTCATCGTGCACGGCACCACCGGCCTTGCCTTCGAGCAGCGCCGCCCCGTCTTTCGCACCCTGCGCGCGCTGGGCCTGCCCGCGCGGCGGCTGACGGTTCTGGCTCTGGCCGAGATGGTTCTGTTCGCCACGCTCGCGGGCGGCGCCGGGCTGGTGCTGGGCTATCTGGTCGCCGCCGCGCTGCTGCCGGGCGTGGCCGCCACGCTGGGCGGGATCTACGGCGTGCCCGCTCCCGGCAGCCTGACCCTGCGGCCGGAATGGATCGCCGGCGGCATGGGCATGAGCCTGGCCGGAGCACTCCTGGCCGGGGCGCAGGCGCTGTGGCGGCTGCGGCGGCTGCCGATCCTTGCCGCGCCGGGGCAGCATGCCTGGGGGCTGGCCGCGGCAAGAACCGACCTGGCTCTGGGCGCCGGAGGGCTGGCGCTGATTGCCGCGGGGGGGCTGGCCATGGTGCTGCTCGACGGGCTCATCGCCGGCTTTGCGCTGCTGGCCGGGCTGATGCTCGGGGCGGCGCTGCTGCTGCCGCCGATCCTGGGGCTGATCCTGCGCCTCCCCCTGCCGCGAAGGGCCGGCGCGCCGGACGATCCCCTGGCCGAGTGGTTCCGCGCCGACATGCGCGCGCAGCTGCCGGGACTGTCGCTGGCGCTGATGGCGCTGCTGCTGGCGCTGGCCGCCAATATCGGCGTCGGCACCATGGTGGCCAGCTTCCGCCTGACCTTCACCAGCTGGCTCGATCAGCGACTGGTGTCGGAGCTCTATGTCACCGCGCGCGACGACGCCCAGGGCGCGCAGATCGCCCGCTGGCTGCGCCCGCGCGTCGATGCGGTTCTGCCGATCCGGGCGGTCGAGCTGCGCGCGGCAGGCCAGCCGGTCTTCGTGCATGGCATCATCGACCATCCCGTCTATCGCGACAACTGGCCGCTGCTGGATGCGGCGCCCGGCGCATGGGAACGGCTGGCCCGGGGCGAAGGCGTGCTGATCAGCGAACAGCTGGCCCGCCGCAGTGGGAAGTGGACCGGCGCGCGGCTTGCACTCGGCCCCGGATGGGAGCGCATCGTCCTCGGCGTCTATGCCGATTACGGCAATCCCACCGGGCAGGCGATGGTGTCGATGGAGGATCTGCTGGAGCACGCGCGCAACGTCCCCAACCGGCGATTCGGCATCCGTGTCGCGCCCGAGCGGGTGCCGGAGCTGATCGGCGCCCTGCGCGCCGCCTTCGATCTGCCCGCGGGCGCGCTGATCGACCAGGCGGCGCTCAAGGCGCGATCGCTGGAGATCTTCGAGAGGACCTTCGTCATCACCGGCGCGCTCAACATCCTGACGCTGGGCGTGGCGGGATTTGCCATCCTGACCAGCCTGCTGACGCTGTGGAGCATGCGCCTGCCGCAGCTGGCGCCGCTCTGGGCGCTGGGGATCACGCGGAGGCGGCTGATGCGGCTGGAGATCCTGCGCAGCGTGGCGCTGGCCGGCCTGACCGCGATGCTGGCGCTGCCGCTGGGGCTGGTGCTGGCCCGGGTGCTGCTGTCGGTCATCAACGTCGAGGCCTTCGGCTGGCGCCTGCCGATGCATCTGTTCCCGCTGGACTGGCTACGCCTGCTGCTGCTGGCGCTGGCGGCCGCGGCGGTAGCCGCCGCAATCCCGGCGCGACGCCTGACCGGCGTGCCGCCCTCGGATCTGCTGAAGGTGTTTGCCAATGAACGCTAGAACGCTTTGCGCGCTGATGATCGCGGTACTGGCGCTGACCGTGCAGACGCCGGAGCCGGCCCGGGCTCAGGGCTTTGCCGGGCTGGGCGCGGATGCCGAAGGCTTTGCCCCGGTGCGCCCCGGCGTGCCGCTGCGCTTTCCAGCCGATCACGGGCCGCACCCGGATTTCCGCATCGAATGGTGGTACCTGACCGCCAATCTCACCGCCGCCGACGGTACCGAATACGGCATCCAGTGGACCCTGTTCCGCAATGCCCTGCGCCCCGGCGAGGCCGAGGGCTGGCGCAGCCCGCAGCTGTGGATGGGAAACGCCGCCGTCACCTCGGCCCGCGCCCACCGTTTCGCCGAACGCCGCGCCCGCGGCGGCATCGGGCAGGCGGGCGTGACGCTGTCCCCCTTCACCGCCTGGATCGACGACTGGCGAATGGAAGGCCCCGACGATCTTTCGCGCCTGCGCCTGCGGGCCTCGGGGAGTGATTTTTCCTACGATCTCACCCTGCAGGCGCGCGGGCCGCTGGTGCTGCACGGGCGCCAGGGCTATTCGGTGAAATCGGCCCAGGGCCAGGCCAGCTACTACTATTCGCAACCCGAATACGACGTTTCCGGCACGCTCGTCCTGCCGGAAGGGCGGGTGGAGGTAACCGGCAAGGGCTGGCTCGACCGGGAATGGTCGTCGCAGCCCCTGGCGGGGGACCAGGCCGGGTGGGACTGGTTCGGGCTGCGCCTCGATAGCGGAGAGAAGCTGATGGCCTTTCGCCTGCGCGGAGCGAGTGGCGATTTCACCGCCGCCACATGGATCGAGGCGGACGGCACCGCCACCGCCCTGGCCGCGGGCGCCTTCGAGGTCGAGCCGCTGGAAACCGCCCGCGTGGCCGGGCGCGAGGTGCCGGTGCGCTGGCGCATCCGGCTGCCCGGGCGGGGACTGGATGTCGAAGCGACCGCGCTCAACCCGCAAAGCTGGATGGGCACGTCCTTTCCCTACTGGGAAGGCCCGGTCCGGATCAGCGGCAGCCATGCAGGGCGGGGCTACCTGGAAATGACCGGCTACGAGGCGCGCGGCGCGGATGCCGCACGCTGACACGGCAGGCGTCAATCCATGAACACGTAGGTGCCCGGCGCATCGCACAGCGCCTCGCCCATTTCCGGCGGCGCCACCCTGCCCGAGCTGTGCCCGGCAAGCCACCGGTCCCATTCCGGCCACCACGACCCGCTGTGGCAGGGCGCCGCCTTTTCCCATTCGTCCGGGGAAAGGTGGTTCTCGCCATGCCGGTGAACCAGAAACCGATAGTGCCGGCGCGGGTGTCCCGGTTCGCTCACCACCCCGGCATTGTGCCCGCCATTGGTCAGCACGAAGGCGGTGTCGCCATCGCTGAGCTGCGAGATCTTGTAGACCGACCGCCACGGCGCCACATGGTCGGTTTCGGTTCCCACGGCGAAGATCGGCCCCCGGATGTCGCTGAGGAAGACCGGGCGCCCGCCCACCTCGTACTTGCCCGAGGCCAGCTCGTTGCGCAGGAACAGCTTGCGCAGATATTCCGAATGCATCCGGTAGGGCATCCGCGTGCTGTCGGCGTTCCATGTCATCAGGTCGTTCGGCTCGGGCCGTTCGCCCATCAGGTACTGCCGCTGCATCCGCGACCAGATCAGGTCGTTCGAACGCAGGATCTGGAACGCGCCCGACATCTGCCGGGCATCCAGATAGCCCTGCCGCCACATCATGTCCTCGATCAGCGCGACCTGGCTTTCGTCCATGAACAGCATCAGCTCGCCCGCCTCGGTGAAATCGGTCTGACCGGCCAGAAGCGTCAGGCAGGCCAGCCGTTCCTGCCCGTCGCGCGCCAGCGCCGCCGCCGCGATCGCGGACAGCGTTCCGCCCAGGCAATAGCCGGTCAGGTGAACCTTCGCGGGGCCGACGATGCGGGCGATCTCGTCGAGCGCCGCCAGCGGGCCGAGGCGCAGGTAGTCCTCCATCCCCAGGTCGCGATCCCCGGCATCCGGGTTGCGCCACGAGATCATGAACACCGTGTAGCCGCGCTCGACCAGGTAGCGCACCATCGAGTTTTCCGGGCGCAGGTCGAGAATGTAGTATTTCATGATCCAGGCGGGCACGATCAGCACCGGTTCGCGATGCACCTTCTTCGTGGCCGGCAGATACTGGATCAGCTCGATCAGGTGGTTGCGATAGACCACCCTGCCCGGTGTCACCGCGAGGTTCCTGCCAACCTCGTAGCGGGATTCGGGGGCCTTCGGGGCGTCGGCGGCAAGTGCCGCCAGATCCTCGGCCCAGTTGCGCAGGCCGCGCAGCAGGTTGGCGCCCGCCTCGGCCCTCGTCCGTTCGAGCACCTCGGGATTCGTCGGCAGGAAATTCGCCGGGCTTGCCGCGTCCAGCATCTGCCGCGCCATGAACCGCACCGCGCGTTCGTTGGCGCGGCTTACGCCCCGCACCTCGGTCGTGGCGCTGTCCCACCAGTCCTGCGCAAGAAGAAAGGACTGTTTCCACAGATCGAAAGGCATGTGCGACCAGCCGTCATGGCGGAACCGGCGGTCGGTCGGGTCCGGTTCGGCAACCGGCTCGGTCGGTTGCCCCAGCATCCGCGCCGCGACATGGCGGGCCAGCCGCGTACCGTCGGCCACCGCCTTGTTGGCAAGCTCGAGCTGCTTGCCCTGCGCGGCGGCGAAATGCACGCCCCAGTCGAGCCACGCCCCCGCGACCGCGGCCGGGGATATGCCAGAGGTGAGCCGCGCAGGGCAAGCA
>JALTNO010000217.1 GCA_027000645.1 Paracoccaceae bacterium
AGGATGGCGCCGGCCAGCGGCAACAGCGTGCCGTCGAACATCAGCCCGATCGGAGACACGATCGCGGCGGCCGTCACCGTGGCGATCGCTCCGATCACCGAAGCCGCCATGCCGGCGATATGGCCCATCGGCTCCATGGCGATGGCGTTGAGATTGCCCAGCGTGGTGCCGGCAATGAAGAACACGCTGCACTGCCACGCCACGAACAGCCAGAACGCCCCCAGCCCGGCCAGCGACAGCCCCAGCACCGTGGCCGAGATCAGCAGCTGCGCCGCCATCGACCAGGTCACCATGCGCCGCATCCCCAGCCGCACCACCAGCCAGGCATTGAGTACCGACCCGCTGCCCGACACCAGCGCCACCGCGCCGAACCAGAACGGGAAACTGTCGGCGCGTCCGTAGATCACGTCATAGACCGGCTGCACCATTACCAGCATGGTGAACAGCATGCCCATGCTCAGCGTCTGCGCCATGATCGACAACCGCACCGTGGGGTGTTCCACCATCTCGCGCACCGCCCCCCACAGCAGCGGCAGGCGGAAGGGGCGGCGCCGCGGGGGCGGCAGGGATTCGTCCAGCCGCAATCCCATCCACAGCATGGTGAGGGCGGAAAACAGCACGAAGGCCATGAAGATCCCGCGCCAGCCGGCAAAGGCGATGATCCCCGCCCCAAGCGCCGGCGCGATGGCGGGGAAGATGGTGAAGATCATCATGGCAATCGACATCAGCCGCGCCATTTCGCGGCCCTTGTAAAGGTCGCGCACGATGGCCAGCGCCACCACCCGCGGCGCCGATGCCCCCAGCCCCTGAAGGACGCGCGCCGCCAGCACCACCTCGAGCGAGGAACTCGCCCAGGCCAGCAGCGCCGCCGCCACATATATGGCCGAACCGACCGCGATCACCCGCTTGCGCCCGAAGGCGTCCGAGAGGGGGCCGGTGAAGAAGGTGCCCAGCCCCATGCCCAGCACGAAGGCGGTCAGGATCAGCTGGGCGCGGTTGACGTCGTCGGGGCTCAGCTCGGCCCCGATCTCGGGCAGCGCCGGCAGCATCGAGTCGATCGAAAACGCGATCGTGGCGAACATCATCGCGATCAACGCGACGAATTCCGGTTTCGACATCCGGCTCTGCATGTAAGCTCCTGACTGCTGCCCCCGCGCCCCGATGCATGTCGCGTTGAATTGCATTCGTTCCGCCCGGCTCGCACAAGCAGACCGGGCAGCGCACACCCGGCGGACGCATGTCCCCGGTTCCACGGCCTGACCGAAACCGGCCGGACGCGACATGCCCTAGCACGACCTCCCCGCCCCAGCCACCTGCATCCGCGCACACAGTCCTGTGCGGAAAATCTCAGCCCATGTCGTCGGGCGTCTTTTCCGGCAGCGGCACGTCGTCTTCATTGGCCACCTCGGGTTCGGACCGGCGCCCGTTGAGATGGTTGAGCATGGCAAACAGCCACTCGGTCTGCCGTTCGCGGCGCAACATGTTGAAATAGGTGAACTGGTGGATGAAAAGGGCGAACACCCCCAGCCCGAAAAAGATGAACAGGGTGGCGCCGATCTTGCCCAGGTCGGTGGCAGGAACGATGTTGCCGTAACCCACCGTGGAAACCGTGACCACGGTGAAGAAATAGGCATCGACCCAGCCCCATCCTTCCACATAGCGGAAGAAGACGGTGCCCGAGGCGAGGATGACGATCATGCTCAGCAGAATCGTTCTGGGCCGAAGCGGTTTCATGCCTCAAGCTGTTCCCTGATCTCGGCGATCACCTTTTCCCACAATTCCTGCGGCTGCGCGCCCGGCACCGCGTGACGGCCGGCGACGATGAAGGTGGGCACCGCGCGCACGCCCATCTTGCGGCTGTGGGCATCGCGGGCGCGGATGTCGTCGCGGTCGGCATCCGATCCCAGCAGGCGCCGCACCACGGATGCATCCATGCCGATGCCGTCGGCAATGTCGGCCAGCACGTCGCGATCTCCGATGTCGCGGCCTTCGTTGAAATAGGCGCGGAACAGCGCATCCACCGCCGCCGTCTGCCGCCCCTCGATCCCGGCCCAGTGGATCAGCCGGTGCGCATCCAGCGTGTTCGGCGTGCGCGTCATGGCCTCGAAATCGATCTTCAGCCCCAGCCGTTCGGCCTGCTCCATCACCGGCATATAGGCCTTGACCGCCCCTTCCCTGCCGCCGAACTTGGCTTCGAGGTACTCCCGCCGATCCATGCCCTCGGGCGGCATGTCGGGATTGAGCTGAAAGGGATGCCATTCGATCTCGAACGGGTGGTCGGGGGCCGCCTCGAGCGCGCGGAACAGCTGGGTCTTGCCGATATAGCACCACGGGCAGATCGGGTCGGACAGGATGTCGAGCTTGACGGTCTTGCGGGTCATGCGGGCATGCTTTCGAAAAGGGCGGGCAAGGCCCGGCGCAGGAGTTTTCCGTTGGTACCGGTCGGCAAGGCCGGCAGGTAGCGCCAGGCGCGCGGCTGCTTGTAGCGGGCCAGCCTTTCGCCCACATAGGCATTCAGCTCGGCCTCGTCCAGTGGCGCGGGGCCGGTATAGAAGGCGACGATGATCGAGGCATCGCGCTTCACCCGCACCTCGGCCACGCCCACCTGCTCGATCCCCGGATGGACGGAGAGCACCGTTTCGACCTCCAGCGGCGACACCCGGTAGCCGCCCGCATTCATCATGTCGTCACCGCGCCCCAGGAAGAAGAGCCGGGCCTCGGCATCCATCCGCCCCTGATCGCCGGTGAGGAACCATTCGCCCCGCATCCGCGCGGCCATCTCTTCCGGAGCGTTGAGATAGCCCAGCATCAGCCCCGGATCGCGCGCATGTACGGCGATGGTGCCCTCCTCGCCCAGGGGCACGGGTTCGCCATCGGCCCCGATGATCGCCACCCGGCGGCCCGGCTGCGGCCGGCCCAGCGCGTCGCCCTGCGCCGGGCGGTCGGGGCTTGAGGAAATGAAGGTGGAACATTCGGACATGCCGTAGGCCTCGTACAGTTCGGTGCCGGTGGCGCGGCGCCATGCAGCGCGCAGATGGGGGGAAAGTTTCTCTCCGGCGCTCAGTCCGTGGCGCAGGCGCGGCAGGCCGATCTTGTCGGACGACTTCAATATCTTTCGGTAAACACCTGGGGCTGCGGCGAAAATCGTCGCTTCGTGGCGCTGCAGAAGGGTCGGCAGATCGGCAAGGTCCGTACCCGGTCCGAGGATCAGGGCGGTGGCCCCCACGGTCCAGGGATCCATCAGCCCGGTGCCCAGCGTATAGGTCCAGTTGAAGGCGCCGGCGTGGCACAGCCGGTCCGCGCGCCCCAGCCCGTACCAGCCGTCGAACATCATCCGCCGCGCCCAGATGGCCCGGTGGGCATGGGCCACCGCGCGGGGGCTGCCCGAAGTCCCCGAGGTATAGACCACGTAGGCCAGCCTCTCCGGATCGCCCATGGCCCAGTCGCAGGGCGCAAGCGCGCGCATGCCGGCCAGCTCCTCCAGCCCGATCCGGCGCGGATGGGCGGCGCAGGCCACCGTTTCATCGCGCAGCACGGCGGCCGGGCGCAGTTCGGCAATGATGCCGGCGGTTTCGGCCTCTGTCAGCTGCGATGACGTGGGCACCGGCACCAGCCCGGCGGCGATGCAGCCCAGATAGGCGATCGGGAAATCCACCGTGTTGCCCAGCCGCAAGAGCACGATCTGCCCCGGCGCGAGCCCCGCGCGCAAAAGCCCGGTGCCGGTGCCGCGCACCGCCTTCTGCAGCCGGGCATAGGTCCAGTCATCCGTCCCGTCGGGGTGAAGGATGGACAGCGCCACCTTGTCGGCCAGCGCATCCGCCCGCCCCAGCACATGGGCCGCCAGGTTGAACGGCGACGGACAGGGCGGTGGCGGCCCCTGATCGAAAATCGAAAGCATGGCGTCTGGCTAGCCCGCCGGCGCCGGCGTTGCAAGCCGCCTGCGAAGACGGCCCCGCATGCGAAAGGGGCCGCGCCTTGCGCAGCCCCCCGCGTGAATACCTGTCGCGAACAGGACTCGCGATCAGCGCTTGGAGAACTGGAAGCTCCGCCGCGCCTTGCGCTTGCCGTATTTCTTCCGCTCCACCACGCGGCTGTCGCGGGTGAGGAAACCGGCCGCCTTCAGCGCCGGGCGCAGCGACGGGTCGTAAAGCTGCAGCGCCTTCGAGATGCCGTGCTTGACCGCGCCGGCCTGCCCCGACAGCCCGCCGCCCTTGACGGTGGCCATCACGTCGAACTCGTCCTCGACCCCGGCCACCTGGAACGGCTGGCGCAGGATCATCTGCAGCACCGGGCGGGCGAAATACTCGCTCATGTCCTTGCCGTTCACGGTAACCTTGCCCGAACCGGGGCGGATCCAGACGCGGGCCACCGCGTCCTTGCGCTTGCCGGTGGCGTAGGAGCGGCCCAGCTCGTCCCGGACGGGTTCGCGCGCGGGGGCAGTCTCTTCGGCCGCGGTTT